>CAMDZX010000091.1 GCA_945910925.1 uncultured bacterium
ATATCCCCGCACCAATACCAATACCTGTTGCTTTTTGTGACTTCTCAACAGGCTTGATTCCTGTAAAAGATAGAGGGATATGTTGATATTTTACATTTGATTTATTTTGAAAATTATTATAGCTTTGTAAATTGTTTGTGATTTGCATAATTTCACCTTTAATTATTGATTTTCAAATTTTGTTGAATTAAATGAGTTTAAATTCTGTTGTTGTATTTCTTTATCTAATTTCTTTTTTATTTCATCAATTGCTTTTTTCATATCTTTGTCTTTAACTGATTCTGTGTGATATCCTATATTCCAAGAATCAAAAGTTCTGCTTTGTCCCCAATAATCCTTCTTATAGAGATTGGAATTAACCTTTTCTACAATTTCTTTTATTCTTCCGGGAACTCTTTGGATACCTTTTTTATCTATATAGTCAAGAATAACATCATGGTCTGTTTTGTCACGACGATTTGTCTTGGCAATAAAATGACTTAATACAGCAGAAGTCTCAGCGTCGGATTTCATTTCCCCGAGAGGCATTATTATGCTTGTTCTATTTTTATCAAACACCCAATCAGGAAGTTTCTCTTTATCATTGGTTGTCGCTATCCAGGTAACACCATCTTGTGCAGGATGCTGAGTCTGGAATGCAATTTCTGTTTTTAGAAGATCTGCATCCGGATGCTCCATAATTTGGTCAAGATTGTTTATTTGTATAACTGTATGTTTTCCTTTTTGTTTAGCGTTATTCTGTGCAGCTTCAAATGTATCCCATATTGCAAAAATATTTTCATCCGTGTCACCTTTGTACCATGGTTTGTTAATCGTAACAGTATCAATACCCTTTTCTTTTAAATGTTCCATTAAGGAATCTGCCATGTGACTTTTGCCGGTTCCACGTTCCCCATATATCAAAACTCCGTTTGGAAGAACAACATCTGAAGGCAATTCTTTGCCTGCCATTTTAGCTTCTTTAGATTTTAAAATAGGTACAACAACTTTCTTTATCATTTCAAGTTTTTCAAGTGAATATCCGATAACTTTGTTTAATCCTTTTTCATGACCATCACCATTATGTTCAAGCCCCCCGATATTTAAATCTTCCTGATATTTTGCGGCTGCGGTTTCTTTTGGTATTCCAAACCTTTTCGCAACAAGCTCAATATCATTACCAACCTTTTTATAAACATTTTCTATTTGTTCTTGTCTTAGTCTTTCTCTGTTTTTGTTTAATTTTCTTGCACCCCAGCAAAACAAATCGTCAATCCCAAACCAACCAAAGTTCGGAGAATTATTATTCTTTATATTGTTTAATTGATTACCCGTATAAGGTCTTTCTGTTCTTTGATTATTAGTTTGCCTGTTTTGTATAGTTTTAAAACTTGCAATAGTTGATACTTCCATACATATACCCCTTAATTTACACCATCTTTCACGTCAATTATAAACGTTTACTCATAATAGTCAATTAACTTTTTGGCTATATTTACAAAAGTTTACCAGGTTATTTTACAAGCTACTTTCTTTGATATACAATCAAGGAAAATAGGAAAGAGTAGAAGGGGATTATATGAAGGTTTCTTTAAATTGGTTAAATGAATTAGTTGATTTATCGGATATAGAAGTTGAAAGAATTGCTCACGAATTGACCATGAGCGGTTTAGAGGTTGAATCGGTTGAAGAATTAAAACCTCAGTTTTCTAATATTGTAACTGCACGTATTGAAAAGATAGATAACCATCCGAATGCCGATAAACTTCATCTTGTAACCATAAATAACGGTTCAGGATTAAAAACTGTTGTATGCGGGGCACAAAACATTCAAGAAGGTCAAATAATTCCTTATGCCTCTGTCGGCAGCAATGTTTTAGACCGTCATACGGGAGAACAGTTTACGTTAACTCCTGCAACGATAAGAGGGGTTGAATCTCAAGGTATGCTCTGTTCTGACGATGAACTCGGGGTCGCAGACAGGAACTATCAGGAAGAAGACGGAATCCTCATTCTTAACAGACTTTTCCCTGATGTAGAAATAGGGCAAAAAGTTGAAGATGTATTGGGATTTGAAAAAGATATAATTCTTGATGTTGCACCTACCGCAAATAGAGGTGACCAATTATCTGTTGTGGGTGTTGCAAGAGAACTTTCCGCAATATTTGATAAACCTTTAAAATTCTCTTACCTTCAAGCAACAAGAGATGTTTCAACAGATGCATTCAAGGTTGAAATTAAAGATAATGATGTTTGTAAATACTATTCAATAGGACTTTTAAGCGGTGTTGTTATAAAGCCTTCACCTGATTGGATGCAAAAAAGACTTATCGCATCAGGCATGCGCCCTATAAACAATGTCGTTGATATTACAAACTATGTTCTTTTAGAATACGGGACACCGTTACACGCATTTGACAGGGATAAGTTGAACGGATATCTTTGTGTAAGACGTGCAGAAAATGGAGAAAAGCTTGTAACTCTTGACGGGGTAGAAAGAGAATTAACCACAGATACAGTACTTATCGCAACGGAAAAAGAAGGTGTATGTGCAGCAGGTGTATTCGGCGGAGAGAATTCGGAAGTTGACGAAAACACAAAAAACATTGCATTAGAAGCAGCATACTTTACGCCATCAACAAACCGTAAAAGTTCAAGAAGCATAGGATACCGTTCGGATGCAAGCGCAAGATTTGAACATGGTGTTGATATTGAAGCTGTAAAACCTGGCTTGATGCGTGCAATGCAATTACTGAACGAACACGCTTCCGCTCAGGTTGAAGGGATAGTGGAAACAGGTGTTAATAAGCTTGAACCTACTGAGATAACATTAAGATTTTCTCAGGTAAACAAGATTTTGGGTTGTTCTATTGAAGCACCTAAATGTATTACAATCTTAGAACGGTTAGGATTTAAAATGCTTGGCGGAAACGAAGCCGCTGCAAAGTTTGAAGTTCCTTCTTTCCGAGCAAACGACGTTACAAGAGAAATTGATTTGATTGAAGAAATTGCAAGAATTAACGGTTATGACAAAATTGCACCGACACTTCCTAACAAATCATCAACTCCTGTTATCACTTTGGAAGAAAGAACCAAGAAAAAAATCCACGAATTAATGCTTTCGGCAGGATTGAATGAACTTGTTACACCATCATTAATCGGGGAACCACTGCTTAAACAATTTGATATTATTTATGACAAAGATGCTGCAGTTAAAGTTGAATATCCTGCAAGTGAAGAATTTACAATGCTTCGCCAAACAATGGCTGCAAGTCTGTTAAATTGTATGAAGTATAATTACGACAACGGACAAAAAGTTTTTTGGGGATATGAATTTGGAAAAGTGTATAACAAAGTCGAAGCGGCAACAGAACGCTCTGCAGGAGTAAAAGAAACCCAGATTTTAGAAGGTATAATTACGGGACGTAACGAAAATTCACAATGGCAATCAACGGGAGAAGTAGATTTTTATACTGTTAAAGGTATCGTTGATAACCTTATGAATGAACTTGGGTTATCAAAACGTATAAAACTTGTGACACTTGCTGACTCTCCGTTAGCAGAAACGCATAAATCACTCCATCCGTATAGAACCGCTGTAATGACACTTCTCGGCAAACGTCCGGAAATTTTAGGTTACTACGGACAAATCAATCCGGAATTAAGAGACAAATTAAAACTTAAACAAGATGCGTTTTTATTCAAAGTTGATTTAGATATGGTTTTTGCTAACATAAATGAATCAACACCAAGATACAAAAAACTTCCGCAATTCCCTGAAGTACAACGTGATTTGGCAATGATTATTCCGCAGGATATTGCGTATGCAGAAATAGAAAAAACTGTCAAAAAAGGTGTTAATAATAATCTTTTCAACGGTTGCGAAGTTTTTGATATTTATCAAGGCGAACACGTTCAAGACGGATATAAGAGTGTAGCGTGCAGAATTAGAATTCAGGATTCCAATACTACGCTTACCGATGAGGTTATTGAAACTCAAATGGCAAATGTCAGAGCAACTCTTAAAAAGACTTTTGCAGAACTGTCATTCAGGGAATAAAATGGTATAATTTTATTATGAAAAAATTATTCATAGCATTAATGTTGTTTTTTAGCCTTGTATCAACGGCTTATGCTGATTTGATACCCGCAAGAGTGAGTGATATTCCGCTTGGCACTTTAGGAGTTTATCAGCCTGCAAACAGTTTGAAGTTATATTCTAAACCCGATATCAAATCCAATACACTATTTAACAAGACATGGAATTATATGAGTGTTGAAACCTCAGATTATGCGGATACTTTGTTTGCGGTCTTGATACCTAAAAAAGAACTTTCATTTATTTATGCAACAGATATAGATGAAGATTTTGTGCAAGTAATGTTCAATAAACAGAAGAAATTAACAGGATGGGCGTACAAAGAAGATAATTTTCAATTCATGCCATGGATAACCTTTTATAATATGTACGGACGAAAATACGGCTTAAAATTATTAAAAGGTGCTCCTGATACGGTGCTGGAACTCCATTCAAACAGTAATAAAGAGTCGCAAGCCATCGCAAAACTTAATCGCCCGAAAGAAATCAGATTTACCGCCATTCAAGGCAACTGGGCTTTAGTAACGGTATTGGATATTGAAACAGCAAAAACAGGTTATATACAATGGCGTGGTGAAAACGGAGAGTTATATTTATTCCCGAATATAAAATAGTTTATTTTATAAATTCAACAGGAACTTTGACCACAAGCTTTCTAACTTTTACCTTTTCTGAAATTGATATTGAAGGTTTGTGTGCATCTTTAGGAAAAAGAACCAAAAAATCTTTCGGAGTCATATTTATATATTCAAAATCATTTTCACAATCAAGAAACTCAATATCTTTTTCAGAATCATAAGGAATGTTGGTTTTACATTTTGTATACTCACACACTCCGATTTTTTCTTGACCCGAAACCATATATTGTATATCTATATACTTCCTGTGCGCTTCAAAAAGTGCATCCTCTTTCGTTGTATAAGTCTGCAAATTTGCCCATATTCCGTCAGAAAACTCTAACCGTCCATCCTCTATAACTTCAAAATCCAAAGATTTTATATAATTAATAATTTGTTTTATTTCATTATATTCGCAAACATTCTTTTTCATACGAGTATTTTAATACAAAGATATCAATTGTAACACTGATTGGTATAAATTTTTATTGAGTAAAAAAGTCATTACAAAATGTTAAATAGGTGCCTTTTGTTTTTTATATAATATAATTAGCATGAATAACTCATATTGGGAGAGGTTATGAAAAAAAATATATTTATATTAATGGCAATAATATTTGCTGCCATACTGTTCAGATATATCGTTTCGGCAATCGGAACTCACAAAACAAATCCTACAATGGTAGCACCTGTCACGGTTACTAAAGTATTTGAAACTCGCAAACAAAAAACATATGAAATTCCTGCGAGAGTTACTTCTAAATCTCAAATTCAGGTTAATGCCAGAATTAACGGATATTTAACCAAAAGTTATTTTAAAGAAGGCGACTATGTTAAAGCAGGGCAAGTTTTATTTGAAATTGAACCGCAAGAGTATCAAATTGCGGTGGAAAGAGCAAGAGCCGATGTTCAAAGAGCAAGAGCTCAACAAGTCTACTATGACAAACAGGCACTAAGAGCACAACAACTTGTCAAACAGGATTATATTGCCAAATCAGAGTATGATAATGCGGTATCTCAAAGAGATTTATATAGAGCCTCTACAAATTACGCAGAAATGGCATACAGAGATGCTCTGAGAAATCTCTCTTACACAAAAGTTAAAGCACCAGTATCAGGGCGAGTCGGAATTATCACGGTAACCGTAGGGAACTATGTAACAATAAATTCAGGCGCTTTGACAACTATTTACAGTACAAAACCTATGTACGTAACCTTCCCTTTGGATACGGAGCAATTCTCAACACTCTCAACAATAGACGGCGGTGCTAATGTATCAAGAAAAGTTGAGTATGTGTATTCATCAGGCGACAAATATCAATATGCCGGAGTTCAGGATTTCAGAGACAACAAAGTTGATGAATCAACAGGTACAATAAAAATGCGTGCAACATTCACAAATGAGGATGACGGATTAATTCCGGGTGACTTTGGAAAAATAATCATATATTCAAACAATGAAGCAGCAGTACCTACAATCCCATTGAAAGCAATTCAAGAAAATCAGGAAGGGAAATTTGTGTATATTCTTGACGAAAACAATCTGCCTAAAATGGTTTATATAAAAACGCTTGCGCATGACGGTGATAATATGTTGATTGATAGCGGATTAAAAATAGGAGATACTGTTATAACATCGGGCATGCAGAAGGTTATCAACGGAATGCCGATAAAAATAGTTGAACAAGAAGTTTCTGACAGAAAGACCGTCAAAAAACAAAATATTTTTATAAGAATAATAAACAAGATTAAAAGAATAGGTAAGCATAGTGGCAAATAATTTATTTATAAAACGTCCAAAATTAGCAATAATCATATCCCTTGTAATAATACTTGCGGGTCTGATTGTTATGACCACACTTCCTGTTGAAGAATATCCTTCAATTACACCGCCGCAGGTTATTGTTTCAGCAACCTATAACGGAGCAAGTTCGGATGTAATAGCATCTACGATTGCGGCACCTGTCGAGCTTCAATTAAACGGTGTTGAAAACATGATTTACATGTCTTCAGATTCCAGAAACGATTCTTATAAACTGACAATTTATTTTGCTATCGGCACCGATCCCGAGACTGCACTTATAAATGTCCAAAACCACTTACAACTTGTCACACCGAGATTGCCGGAGGAAGTAAGAAGGTACGGTTTAACCGTAAAAAAATCAACAGGCGGACCGGGATGTCTGATGCTGTCACTGCGTTCTCCGCATGGAACTCATAAGTCTTTATATTTGGCAAACTATGCAACTATGTACCTAAAAGACGAACTTGCGCGTCTGAAAGGGGTTGCAGAGGTTAATATATTCGGTTCGGGCGAATATGCAATGCGAGTATGGCTAAACCCTGAGAGAATGGCGAGTTTAAACATTTCCACAACTGATGTTCAAAACGCTATTGCCGCGCAAAACGTTCAAGCTCCGGCAGGGAATCTGGGTGTAGAACCGATGACAGACCCGCAAATTCTGAAATATACCCTTCGTACCAAAGGCAGACTGAAAACGGTTGAAGAATTTGAAGATATAATTATTAGAGCAAAATCTGACGGTTCAAATGTTAAACTCAAAGACATTGCAAGAGTAGAACTGGGCGCTAACAGTTATTCCTCAATATCCAGAGTTGAAGGCGCTAATAGTGCGATGATTTCAATAACTCAACTTCCGGAAGCAAATTCGATTGACCTTGTAAATAGGGCAATGAAAAAAATGGAAGAATTAAGCAAAAAATTCCCGAATGATATTAGTTATGCCGTACAATACGACGATACAATGTTTGTAAGAGAATCCATCCATGAAGTTATAAGTGCAATCGGACTTGCGATACTTCTTGTAAGTATTGTTACATACCTGTTCTTAGGAACTGCTCGTTCCGCATTCATCCCGTTCTGTGCAATACCTGTATCATTGATTGGGGTATTTTTATTCATGGGAGTTTTCGGTTTCTCAATAAACTTGTTAATCTT
>CAMDZX010000092.1 GCA_945910925.1 uncultured bacterium
TTTTCTGTACAGAAGAACGTTCTCAACTCCAAAACAAGGAAAGAGCGCTTGAAATTCTGAAAGCAAAACTTTATGATATGGAGCTTCAAAAACAGAACAAAGAAATTACCGACCTGAGACGTTCTCAAGTCGGAACAGGTGACAGAAGCGAACGTATCAGAACATACAACTTCCCGCAAGGAAGATTAACTGACCACAGAATTAATCATAACCTCAATGTTTGGACGGTTATTGACGGTGAACTTGATGAATTGATTAATTTGCTGGTTGAATATGACCAAAAACTAAAACTTGAAAAACTTGCAGAAACTGCAAACTAATCATGAAAGGTTACAAAGCTTGAAACAAAGAAAATGTGTAGGATGCGGAGAAATTAAGAATGCGGATGAGATGATAAAACTGACAAAAAATTATCTTTCCGATGACATTGAAATTAATCCAAATTCAAAAATATTTGGTAGATCGGCATATCTTTGTTATAATAAATCTTGTATAGAGCAAGCGCTCAAAAAAAATAAATTAAATAAGGCCTTAAAAACCAATAAAGACCTGAAAGGAATACTAAATGGAAAATATTAGAGTTAGTGAACTTGCAAAGGAGCTTGGCTTAACAAGTAAAGAAGTGATTGAGAAATTTGCTCAAATCTCTATAACTGTTAAGTCTCACTCTAATACTGTTAATTCTATGCAGGTCAGCAAACTAAAAGATTTTATCGCAGGAGGTTCTAAACTTCCAAGTAAAAAACCTAAAGCGTTTATTGTAAAAAAATCAAAAGTAAAAAAAGAAGAAGAAGTATCGGAAACAGTTGTTTCCAAACAAGACTCTCAGGATGAAAAACCGACACCACATAAAGAAACTGTTGAGAAAAAAGCTCCTGCAAGAGAGGTTGAAGTTGTAAAGCCGCAACAACCTAAGAGTCGTTTGGAAATAGTAAAGAGAGCTCCTATTAAGAGAGTTGAAATTGAGCAAAAGAAACCTGCCGATAAAAAAGGTGAAGAAAAGAAACCTTTTAATAAAGAAAAAACGGATCGCCCTAAAAAACCTATTGAAAGACATATTATTCCGCAAGATATATATGAAAATAAAGGTTTTAGCAAGAAAAAAGGCGATAACAAAAAGAAAAATAAAGATTACAATGACAAAAAAGAAGAACAGGAACGTATATCTTTAGAAAAGGCAGCGGCTCAACATCATAAGAAAAAAGTTCAAAAAGAAGAAGAAGTTAAACAAGTTACATCAATTGTTGTTAACAAAGCAATGACGATAAGTGAGCTTGCAGACAAAATTCAAAAAACACCTGCGGATATCGTTAAATTCCTTATGTTTCAAGGTGTTATGGCAACCGTCAACCAATTGATTGATGTTGATGTAATAAAAAAAGTTTGCGCAGAATACAACCTTGAAGTGCTTGATGAAGATTTGGATGCATATATTGAAGAAGAAATGCAAAAAGAAGAAATCAAGAGAAGTATAACAGAGGTTGATAAAAAATTACTCAAAAAGCGTGCGCCTGTTGTTAGTATTATGGGACACGTCGATCATGGTAAAACCACTTTACTTGATAGTATTCGTGCATCAAAACACAAAATTGTCGCAACAGAAGTTGGCGGTATAACACAATCTATTGGTGCGTATACTGTATATTTGGATAATAACAAAGAGAAGAAAATTGTATTTATTGATACTCCGGGTCACGAAGCGTTTACGGAAATGAGAGCAAGAGGTGCAAAAGCGACCGATATTGCAATTCTTGTTGTTGCTGCCGATGACGGTATTATGCCTCAAACAATTGAAGCGATTAACCACGCAAAAGCCGCAGAGGTTCCGATTATTGTTGCAGTAAACAAAATTGATAAACCGGGTGCAGACCCTGACAGAGTTTTACAACAGTTGACGGAACACGGACTTATTCCTGAAGAATGGGGCGGAGATACAATTACCGTTAAAGTATCAGCTCTACAAGGAACAGGTATTGACGAACTGCTTGAATATATCTGGATTCTTGCTGATATCAAAGATTTGAAAGCTAATCCGAAAGCGGAAGCGTCAGGGGTTGTTATTGAGGCTAACCTTGATAAAGGAAAAGGTCCTGTTGCAACACTTTTGGTACAAAACGGAACACTCAGAGCAGGAAATTGTGTTGTTGTAGGTACTGCGGGCGGACGTATCAGAGCTTTGTTATCCGATAGCGGAGAACGTATACAAAAGGCTGAACCTTCAACACCTGTCGAAATTCTTGGGCTTTCGGAAGTACCTCAAGCCGGTGAATACTTTGAAGTTGTTAAAAACGATAAAGAAATGAAACGTATTATTGCAGAAAGACAAGAAAAAGAACGTGACAAACGTCTTGATGCAATGTTGCCTGCACATATCAGAAAAGAAGCTGTTGCAGGTGATGACAGTATTCCTCAACTTAACCTTATTATTAAGGCAAACACTCACGGTTCTGCAGAAGCTGTTGCTCAAGCAATTGCACAACTTGAGTCAAAAGAAATTACAACAAAAATTATTCACGTTGGTGTCGGTGAAATTTCGGAAGCAGACGTTATGCTTGCATCCGCATCAGGTGCAATTATTCTCGGATTTACGGTAAAAGAAGACAGTAACGCTCTTGCGGCCGCAGATAGAGAAGGGGTTGTAATTAAGAAATACGACATTATTTATCAAATCTTAGAAGATATTGAAAAGACTATGATTTCATTACTTTCGCCTGAGGTTAAGATTGTATCTGTCGGAAAAGCTGAAGTTCGTCAGGTATTCACAATCGGAAAAGTTATAAAAATCGCAGGATGTTATGTTACCGAAGGTAAAATTCAACGTTCAAATACCGCTACTGTTAAAAGAGGCGGAAAAGAAATATTCAAGGGTGCAATTGACCAACTTAAACGCTTTAAAGACGATGTAAAAGAAGTTGCACAAGGATTTGAATGCGGTATTTCGTTTGTTAAATTCAATGATATTGAAGAAGGCGATATAATAGAATTTACAAAAACCGAAGAAGTCGAACGTGTTGAATTAGAATAGTTTGACGTTGTTTTGGCTATTGATACATGTTCCATTGTATCCGTAATTATATAATATATAAGTCGGGTTAAAACCCGAGCTATTATTCTTGATTATTACAATAATTGTTACACAAACGGGGCTTTTGAAAGCCCCGTTTGTTGTTATTTATTACCAACGTTTTTATAAAGTTTTGTCCACTTATCTGTGTACGTTGTATGTAAGAGTTCATGCGCCGTATGCGAACCCGGTTTTTCAAGATGTTTTGCATAAAGCTCTTTAATTTCAGGATTTTCGTGAGATTTTCTCCATTCACCTGTTGCATCATCTTCATACAACCCTTCGGCACGTTTTTCTCTGATTGACAAGTCGTTACAACTTTGAGGCTGACCGCCACCATTGATACAACCGCCAGGACAAGCCATTACCTCAAGCAGTTGATAATCCGCTTTTCCTTCTTGTATTTCGCGAATACATCTTTCCGCTTCACGCAACGTATTGACAATTTTTACTTTAATCTTTGTACCTTTAAGGTCAAGTTCTACTATTTTTTCTTTGTGTGTACCACGCATAGGACTAATTACGACATCAGTAAGTTCTTCACCGGTGACCATTTGATATGCAGTTCTTGCAGCAGCCTCAGCCACACCGCCGGATACTCCAAAAATAGTACCAGCACCTGAATATTTACCAAAAGGTGAATCAGGTTCAATGCCTTCAATTGTCCTAAAATCCACACCTGCAGATTTAATCAAACGACCAAATTCTTGAGTTGTGAGAACATAATCAATTTCGTATGTTCCATCTTTACGTCTGAATTGTTTTCTGATTGCTTCCGCTTTCTTTGCGGTACAAGGCATAATAGAAACACTCACAAGATTTTCATCCGTAATGTCTTCATAATATTCAGGAACATATTTTTTAATTACTGCCCCCATCATACCTTGAGGAGATTTACAACTTGATAAGTGTTCAAGCATTTCAGGATGTTCTGTTTCAAGATACCTTACCCATGCAGGACAACAAGAAGTAAACATAGGAAGTTTACCGCCTTTGGTTACTCTTTCTGCAAACTCGTTTGCTTCTTCCATAATAGTTAAATCGGCAGAGAAGTTTGTATCAAATACAAGGTCAAATCCTATTGCTTTTAGTGCTGCATTAATTTTCTTTGTAGAATTTACTCCCGGTTCAAGTCCGAACATTTCTCCTATTGCAACTCTTACTGAAGGCGCAAATTGAACAACAACTTTTTTATTCGGGTCGGTTAATTCTTTCCACACTTTATCAACCTGTGACTTGATTGTTAAAGCACCCGTAGGACAAACCGCCGCACATTGTCCGCAATAAACACATTCACTTGTTGACAGATGTCTGCCTGCCATAGGTTGAACAACCGTATTTGCACCTCTGTTTGCAAATCCTAATACCTGCAATCCGTGATAACTGTCACAAGCTCTTACACAAGCACCGCAAAGTATACACTTATTGGAATCTCTGACAATTGAAGGGTTTGTAGTATCTATCGGCTTGAACTCTTTTCTTTGAGAATACTTAGAAACATCTTTGATACCGTATTCTTCCGCATATTTTTGGAGTTCGCAAGTACCTGATTTATCACAGGTAGTACATTCTCTATCGTGGTTTGCAAGAAGCAGTTCAAGAACAGTTTTTCTGATTCTTCTTACTCTTGCACTATTCGTATTAATCACAAGTCCGTCTTGAGGCGGCATTGTACAAGAGGATTGTATCCCTCTGCCTTCAATTTCTACAACACACATTCTGCAAGCCCCAAAATTATCTTTCAAATCAGGTCTGTAACAGAATGTCGGTACATTGAAACCGTGCTTGCGAATTACTTCTAATATATTGCTTTCATCGGTAAATTCACACTCTTTACCATTTATAATCATTTTACCCATTGTTTTTATTCCTCATTATCTTAAGATTGTTCTATTGCTTTGAACGGACAACCTGCAACGCAAGCACCGCATTTTATACATTTTGACTGATCTATTTTGTAAGGAGATTTAAGTTCCCCGTGAATTGCTTCCGCAGGACAATTTCTCGCACATTTAGAACAGCCTCTGCATAATTCAGGATTAATCGTATAACTCTTGAGAGCCGTACAAACACCTGCCGGACATTTTTTATCCTTAATGTGTGCAATATATTCATCTCTAAAATATTTAAGAGTAGATAAAACAGGATTTGGAGCAGTCTTACCGAGTCCGCATAACGAACCGTCATTAACTGCGTGTGCAAGTTCTTCCAGCGTATCCAAATCTTCCATCTTACCGTCTCCTCGAACAATTCTTTCAAGGATTTTTAACATATTTTTTGTGCCTTCACGACAAGGAACGCATTTTCCGCAGCTTTCGTGTTGAGTAAAGTTCATGAAGAATCTTGCAACTTCAACGATACAAGTATCCTCAGCCATTACAACAAGACCGCCTGAGCCAACCATCGCACCGACACTTCTCAAACTGTCATAATCCATAGGCAGGTCAAGATGTTCTTCTGTTAAACATCCGCCTGACGGGCCTCCGATTTGTGCGGCTTTGAACTTCTTGCCACCACGAATTCCACCGCCTATGTCGAATATGATTTGTCTTAATGTCGTTCCCATAGGAACTTCTATAAGTCCCGTATTATTAACTTCACCCGTTAGAGCAAATGTTTTTGTGCCTTTTGATTTTTCCGTACCCATTTGTGCAAACCAATCAGCACCTTTTCTCATAATTACGGGAACATTAGCTAAAGTCTCTACATTATTTATTAACGTTGGACGTCCGAACAGACCTTTATTTGCAGGGAAAGGCGGTTTGGGTCTTGGCATACCTCTTTCACCCTCTATTGATGCGATTAATGCGGTTTCTTCACCACAAACAAACGCTCCTGCACCTTCTTTGATATGGATTGTGAAACTAAAATCAGAACCCATAATATTTTGACCCAAATAACCGGCTTTTTCTGCCTGTTCTATTGCAATTCTTAAACGCTTGATTGCAAGCGGGTATTCTGCTCTCACATAAATATATGCTTCATCGGCACCTACGGCAAAACCTGCGATTGCCATACCTTCAAGAAGTTTATGAGGGTCACCCTCCATAACACTTCTATCCATAAATGCACCCGGATCGCCTTCGTCACCGTTACATACGACATAAGATTTTCCGCCCTTATTGGCTGCAGTAAATCTCCATTTTGAACCTGTCGGGAAGCCTCCGCCACCACGACCTCTTAATCCTGATTTTTCAATTTCTTCAATAACTTTATCTGGGTTGTTTTCTCTCAAAACATTTGATAAAGCTTCGTATGCGTGGACGGAAATTGCTTCATCGAGACACTCTGCGTTTATGTGACCGCAATTTTCAAGAGCAGTTCTAACCTGTTTTGCATAGAAATTAATTTCTTCGCTCTTATGAACATGCTCATGTGTGTTTGGATCAACATACAAAAGACGTTCAACGGGTTTTCCGCCCACGATATGTTCGTTATAAATTTCTTCAACATCCGACTCTTTAACTTTAACGTACGCAGTATGTAATTCAGGAATAATAACAAGAACACCTTGTTCGCAGAAACCGTGACACCCTGTCGGTACAATCGTCATCTTGTCATAATCCGTAAGTGCGGAAACATTTACACCCAATTCTTTAAATTTATCAATTACTTTCAAAGACCCGTTTGCAATACAACCTGTTCCCGTACAAACAAGAACTCTAAGCCCTTGCTCCGCAATTTGTTTTTTTACTCGCTCTTGTTCTTGAGCTATATCTATTTTTAGTTCTGTTGTCATTATTTGGATTCCTCCTTGGTGATTGTATCAATAATAATGCCTATTGCATCTGATGTCATTTGCGGATGAACTTTGTCATTGATAACAACAACAGGAGCCAAACCGCATGCTCCAAGACAACTTACAATCTCTAACGAGAATAAACCGTCATCAGTTGTCATTTTTTTCTCACCAAGACCCAGTTTGGTTTTGACAGCGTTTAATACACTCATAGAGCCTCGAACGTGACATGCAGTCCCGTCACAAACTTTGATTTTGTATTTTCCTTTAGGTTCAAGCGAAAACTGTGCATAAAAAGTTGCTACGCCATATACAGTTGCAGGGGATAGACCCTCAATACGTGTACCTATAAATGTCATAGCGTCTTCAGGCAGATAGGTGTATACCTCCTGCACCTTCTGTAAGATTGCAATCAAATTAGACTTCTTATATTCATAAGATGCCATAATTTCATCAATCTTCTTAAAACTAATCTGAGATTGATTTTCGGTAGTCATGTCCGGCTCCTTCATATTACTTTAATCGTTATAATTGTCACGAAAAACACCAATATCGTGATATTTACCACTACATTATACGATTTATACCGAAAAATTACAAGAAAATTTTTGTTATTTCACGCAAATACACATAGTTGTGTCAAATAATTTTACCAATAACTAGCTGTAACGTAGATTAGTTGCAGATTTAGAGTTTGCAGATTTGTGTCCTGACAATATTTTATTGTTCGGTTACAGTCACTTAGTGAAACGATGACAAGACGGGTATTGTCTGAGGGTTCGCAAGAAATAATCATATGCTACAAC
>CAMDZX010000093.1 GCA_945910925.1 uncultured bacterium
AAACAGGAGCAGCAAGTTTAATGTGTCCCATTCTGTGACGTCTTACTTTTGAATCAGTAACTTCAACGCCGCAACGTTCACAAATGATACCTTTATGACGTACTCTTTTATATTTACCGCAGAAACATTCCCAGTCCTTTGTAGGCCCAAAGATTCTTTCACAGAAAAGACCATCACGTTCAGGTTTCAAAGTTCTGTAGTTAATTGTTTCCGGCTTTGTAACTTCACCGTATGACCATTTAAGGATTCTTTCCGGTGACGCAATACTTATTCGTATATAATCAAAATAATCAATACTTGTAGACATTTAATTCTCCTTATATTTCGCCCATAGTTGTAGAAGTGTCAAAGAAATTTATATTCAATAACTCTGAATCAATATCAGAAAGTGTTCTCTTTGGAGCAGACTTTCTCATATCATCCATATCAGTCATCAAATCAACTTCAACGCCGTCCTTCTTAGCAACTGTAATGTCTAAACCTATACTTTGAAGTTCTCTTACGAGTACCTTGAATGATTCCGGAATACCGGGTCTAGGGATATTATCACCCTTAACGATTGATTCGTATGCCCTGTTTCTTCCGTTCACGTCATCGGATTTAATTGTAAGCATTTCTTGTAAAGTATATGCCGCACCGTATGCTTCCAGTGCCCAAACTTCCATTTCTCCGAATCTTTGACCACCAAATTGAGCTTTACCACCCAACGGTTGTTGTGTAACAAGTGAGTAAGGACCTGTACTTCTTGCGTGAATTTTATCATCAACAAGGTGGACAAGCTTAAGGATATAAGATAAACCAACCGCAACAGGTCTGTCAAATCTTTCACCCGTACGACCGTCTATCAGGTATACCTTACCGTCTTCTCTTACCCAATCACAACCTGATTCTTTGATACCTCTTAACAATTCACCTTTTGTAACGATTTCGGATTGGTTTTCACCATATCTTTCATCGAATGAAGGTGCTTCATAGTGTTCACCTGTCAAATACGCAGCCAAACCTAATAAACATTCGTAAGTTTGACCAACGTTCATACGGGAAGGAACACCCAGAGGGTTCAATACGATATCAACAGGAGTACCGTCAGGCAAGAATGGCATATCTTCCTTAGGAAGAATTCTTGATACGATACCTTTGTTACCGTGTCTGCCTGATAATTTATCACCAACCGAAACTTTACGTTTTTGAGCGATATAAACTCTTATAACCGTATTAGCTCCAGGAGGTAATTCATCACCTTTTTCTCTGTCGAATACTTTTACGTCAAGTACTCTACCACCTTCTCCGTGAGGAACACGAAGTGAATTATCTTTAACATCTCTTGCCTTTTCTGCGAAGATTGCTCTCAAGAGTTTTTCTTCAGGCGGATGTTCTGATTCACCTTTCGGTGTAACTTTACCGACTAATATATCATCAGCATAAACTCTGGCACCGATTCTGACAATACCACGTTCATCCAAATGTCTCAAAGCATCTTCCGAAACATTAGGAATTTCACGGGTAATTTCTTCAGGCCCGAGTTTTGTTTGTCTTGCATCAATTTCTAATTTTTCAATGTGTAATGATGTGAAGATATCATCATGAACACAACGTTCAGAAAGCAGGATAGCATCTTCGAAGTTATATCCTTCCCAAGGCATATAAGCAACTAAAATGTTCTTACCTAACGATAACTCACCACAACTTGTAGATGCACCGTCTGCAATTACATCGCCTGCATATACCTTATCACCTTCGTGAACGATAGGTCTTTGGTTAATACAAGTATCTTGGTTCGATCTTACATATTTCATCAATGTGTAAAGATGAGCCTTGCCTTGCAAATCTCTGATAACAATTTCTTCACCGATAACACGTTCAACCGTACCGTCGACAGTTGAAACAACAACCATACCTGAATCTTTTGCGGCTCTTGCTTCAAGCCCAGTACCAACAACAGGACGTTCTGTAATCAACAACGGAACTGCCTGACGTTGCATGTTTGAACCCATCAGTGCACGGTTAGCATCATCGTGTTCGATAAACGGAATAACCGATGTTGCAACAGATATAATCTGAATAGGACAAACCCCAACGTAGTCAACCTTTGAAGAATCACTCATTGTAAATTCTGAACGGTATCTTACAGGAACTTGTTGTTCTTTGAAAGTGTTATCTTTATTTAATTTAACGTCAGCAGGAGCACAACGGAAGTTTTCGTCCTCATCTGCCGTCATATAAACAACTTCATCCGTAACTTTGCCGTCTTTTACAACAAAGAACGGAGATTCAATGAACCCATATTCGTTAACTCTTGCGTGAGTAGCCAAAGAACCTATCAAGCCTGCGTTCGGACCTTCCGGAGTTTCTACCGGACAAATACGACCGTAGTGAGAAGGGTGGATATCACGAACCGCAAATCCTGCTCTTTCTCTTTGTAAACCACCAGGCCCTAAAGCAGAAATACGACGTTTGTGAGTCAATTCAGCCAATGGGTTTGTTTGGTCCATGAACTGTGATAATTGAGAACTGCCGAAGAATTCCTTTAATGAAGCAACCAACGGTTTTGTGTTCAACAAGTTCAACGGAGTCAATGTTTCAGAATCTTGAAGGGTCATTCTTTCCTTAACGATTCTTTCAATTCTTGATAAACCTACTCTGAATTGGTTTTGTAACAATTCACCAACAGAGCGGATTCTTCTATTTCCTAAGTGGTCGATATCATCCAAAGTACCTTCATCATAAGTAAGGTTGATTAAGTACTCAATAGATGCAACGATATCTTGAACAGTTAATGTTCTTTGATTCTTAGAAATATTTAAGTTTAATTTTTTGTTTAATTTATAACGACCTACACGACCGATATCGTATTTCTTTTCATCAAAGAAACGTGATTCAAGAATTTGACGTCCGCCAGCAGCAGATGCAGGGTCGCCCGGTCTTAGTTTTTTGTATAAATCAATTAAAGCATCATCGGTTGTTTCGGTTGTATCTTTATCCAAAGTTTTCTTTAAGAAATCAAAGTGAGTGAATAAAGATTCCATTTCCGTAACCGTAATACCCATAGCTTTCAAAACAGTTGTAGCTAAGATTTTTCTGTTTTTGTCTATCTTCATGTAGATTAAATCGTTAGCGTCTGTTTCAATCTTCAACCAAGCACCTCTGTTAGGAATCATGGTTGCATTGTATAAACGTTTACCTGTCGGAGAAACTTCTCTCTTGAAATAAACCCCAGGTGAACGAACGATTTGGGATACAATAACACGTTCTGCACCGTTTACGATGAATGTACCCTTGTCAGTCATTGTAGGTATGTCACCGATATAAACTTCTTGTTCTTTAATTTCACCGCTATCACGGTTAACTAAACGAACCATAACACGAAGTTGTTTTGCATAAGTAGCATCGTGAATTCTTGCTTCTTCAATAGTATATTTTGCATTATCAAACGTATAGTTTGGTAAGAAGTGCAATTCCAGTCTGCCTGTATAGTCTTTTACAGGGCTAAATGATAATAACTCCTCTTTCAATCCTTCCTTCAGGAACCATTCAAAAGATTTCTTTTGAATGTCAATTAAGTCAGGCAAATAATCCAATTTGGTAGCTGGAATACCCATTGGAGTGACTCTTTTTGCTTGTTTTGTTGTCGACATTAATTTACCTCGTCTATCTTTTATATATGTACGTACTTAAAATTTTGGTTAATATAGGCTGTTTCGCTTTTATAATCTAGCCTCTGACACTACATTCACCAATCAAAGCATGACAATACCGCATACTTTGACCATGTTATACAATCGTACTACTTCAAAAAGCATAGTCAAGCAGAATAAATGTATTCAGAACAATTTATCTTAATAAAATTTAATATTAATTTTGCCACACCTAACAAAATAACTTGTATTATACATAATACACTTTTTTAAAATTTTTGCAAGTGGGTGAGGTAAATAAAAACTGACCGGTTGAATAAGTAACTGAGTTACCGTGAGATTTAATAATTGAGAAGTCAGACATTGGGTGACAAACTAAGTGATTAAGTGACTGAGTAACTTAGTGATTTATTTTGATACGAAACATCGCACCCACATGTACTATATTATTGTCGGATTGGTAAATCCGACGGAGTTGTTTACTAAAAAATCCGATGATAGCCGAAAGAAGTCAGACATTGCCGGACCTTGATTCTTTTTTAAAATTTTTATTCTTTTTTAATTTTTACTCAATTATATTTCCGTTAGAATCAAATTTTATATCCAGTTTTTCCATTTTTTCAATGTGATCATTAACGAACTTTTGTTCTGCATCCGATAATTGAATGCCATTATTTTGTTTAGCAACTAAATCCATATATATTGCATGGTCTGATACGAACTGATTTACTTTGTTATTTAAATCTTGTCTGGCATACTTTTCGTCAAAATCATTCGCCTCAAGACCCAATTTACTAATAGTTACTGAACCATCTTCATTATCATATACATCCGGAATAGCATGTAAGAACTTATTCTTTAAAGGATTTTTAGGTGATACTGATAAATTACTACTATCAACAATATATCCTCCATCATCACTTCCGGTAATAGAGTATGACCCTTTTACACCATTAGCATTGATAATATTTTCTTTAGGACCTGCACCTACATTTGTATCTTTTATTTCATTACCATTTTTATCTAAATGTATTGATTTACCATTTTGATAATTTACTGTAGTTGTTCCATCCTGATTATACACAGCATATACACCTCCTGCTTGGGGAGCTTTAGTTGGTTCTTGTGCTTGTATAACAGTAGTGTTTTCTACAAATACACTATTACCCTGAAGTTTTGTGGGAACTTGACCTTGTTTAAAGCCATCGAAAACATTCCAACCGTCATTTCTGGCTTGTGTAACTTCAGAGCCCTCCAAGATACCATTACCTTTTATAGCATCTTGTCCACCTATATCATATTTCAAAAAATTAAAATCAACCATTATATATCTCCTCTTTTATACTCATATTTATTAAAAGAAAAAATAAGAAGATAAATTGCCCCGCCCCGCCCCATCACATCATATCATATCATATAGGGCATTATAACACGGTTTCAACCTTGTCAAATCCATCTTAATATTTAGTTACAATTATTATCCTTAAAAAAATAAAATATAATTTTATTTATGAATAAGTAAAATTCTTATATATAACTCACAGGAATTGCACTAACGTCTTCGGTTAGTGGCATGTCGGATTCTCTCATACAGATTAAACCGCCATAACCTTGTTCAGACAGTACGTTAAAATGCTTTATCATAGATTTATTTGGATTAGAAGTTAGTTTAATTTCAATAGGGTGAAGTTTTCCATCACGTTCAATAAGCAGGTCTATTTCTTTTTGCTGAGTATCTCTATACCAGTAAATAAGAGGTGTTTCCCCATTGTGCCTATAACTTTTTAAAATCTCTGATACAACAAATGTTTCAAAAAAAGCACCATTCATTGCACCATTTTGTATAACCTCTGGACTTGACCAACCTGTTAAGTATGCACAAAGCCCTGTATCAAGGAAATAAATTTTTGGCATTTTTGTCATTCTTTTAGTAATATTCCTATAATACGGCTGCAAAAGATATACAATATTCGATGACACTAAAATAGACATCCAACTTTTTGCCGTAGGTTCAGATATATCAACTTCATTTGCAAGCTCGGAATATTTTAAAACTTGTCCTGTTCTGGCAGCAACAACACGTATAAAGTTTAAAAACTTCATTTCATTGGAAATTGATGCCAAATCTCTAATATCTCTTTCAATATACGTTCTTAAGTATGCACTATAAAAAGCATTTCTGTCTTGAAACTCATCATTATTAAGTGCAGGGTAAGAACCGTTAAATATAAATTTAAAAATATCAGAGGTGGAATAAGTTTTATGATTTTCTCTTTTATGTTTAATGTAGTCTTTGTTCGGTATAAAAGGTTGATTGTTAGGCACTTGTGAGATTTCTGCCAAAGACAGTCCCATTAAGTCCAAAATTCCAACTCTGCCGGCAAGAGATTCTGATACATTTTTCATCAGATGAAATTGTTGCGAACCAGTAAGCCAGTACTGCCCCTTTTTATCAGATTTGTCTACTTCTAACTTTATATAAGAAAGTAAATTGGGTGCGTATTGAATTTCATCAATTATCAAAGGCGGTTTATGGTTTTCTAAAAATAATTTTGGCTCATTTATTGCCATTTCTCTTTCGGATAAATCATCTAAAGAAACATAGTTTCTATTTTCATCACAATGTTTTAGTAATGTACTTTTGCCAACTTGTCGAGCTCCTGTAACTAAAACAACCTTAAATTGTTTCGATAATCTTTTAATTACATCTTCTGAAGTTCGCTTGATATACATATTTGAACCCATTTTGTGATTTTTCTAAAGTGTAATTTTATTTTAATCACATTTTTAGAAAAAGTCAATAGGAATGACAGAGCAGTAAATCAATATCGACCTACTGCTAACAATATTATATAATTTCGATGGGTGGAACAATGTCAATTCCACCCATACTTACTTTAAATGTCTATATTCAGATATTCAATTTTTATTATCTTATATAAGGTGCAAACTGTGCCTGATAAACCTCAGCCGGAGAATAAATTTCTTTTCCACCCATAATTTGAGATAGACGATTTCTTCGCCACATTACATCAGCACGTTTACTTGGAGGCATATTGTATAGCCTAATATTATCTAGTGTTTCAAGATTTGATGAAACTTTATTTGCGAAACCTGAATTTCCGATTGCATTTGATAAATTCATTCCAATTCCCATACTTAACCACCTTTCTGTTATTTTACACTTTGTTCTTTTTGCATTTTTTGAAGATAATCCATATCATCTTTAAGCATTGATTCTAAAATCTTTTTTTGTGCCGGAGTAACATCTTTTGCAGAAATTTTATCTTTTAAAATATTTATCTCAAGTTCTGTTTTCTGTATTTCTAAATCTGTCAATGTACTTTTTAAAAAATGATAAGAACCTCGATAACTTCCATACATAGAAGATGCCGATTTATTTATTAATAAATCTCTTTTTTCAGGCATACATGCCGGTACAGTCACAGAGTCAGGTGTAAGTGTCTTAACAAAATCATGAGATAAAGGCTCTACCGGAGTATTATCAACAACAGCATTACCTCCGACAGATAACTCATTCAGATTTTTTATACCTTCAAAGCCACTTCTACCACATTCAAAACTAAATCCCATTTCTACATCCTTTCAGTTTTATGTAACCTACACATATATAAAAACAAGAAATTATATAAATTTGCCCAGCCCCGTCCCATCACATCATATCATATCATATAGGGCATTATAACACGGTTTCAGCCTTGTCAAATCCATCTTAATATTTAGTTACAATTTGTTATGAAGTGACTAAGTTACGAAGTTACTGAGTGACTAAGTGGAAATAGAAGGACTCAAGAACTAAGTAATAAAAGAGTCGTAGTCAGGCAGCACCTGACAAAACACTCAGAGATCAACCCTCACCAAGAAATTTAAGTTTTCGCACAGCTCAAACAAATTTCTATCC
>CAMDZX010000094.1 GCA_945910925.1 uncultured bacterium
ACTCGCGACAGTCTGCTTGGAAGGCAGATACTCTACCAACTGAGCTACTTCCGCAAATCTGACAACCTTTCAGAAATAAACGCTAAAATTTTTATTTAATTATCAACAAACGCCACTTTTGGCAACACAAGTAATCTTAGAATAAATATAATAATTTTTCAAGTACTTAAAAGAAAATGCAAAAAGGTATAAAAATAAAATATTACATAACGTTACATTTTTATTTATTTATTTTAAATTAGGATTCAGACAGAATTCTGGTAAAATAGCTAAAATTTTGTTTAATTTTAGTAATAAATATACAAAGTAAGTATACAATAATATGTTATCTTTTTATATTTAGGAAATTTGAAACATACTTTAACCCCAAGCCGGGGACATACTTTCTTATCAAAGAATCTACAGCACCAATTAGCAAATTTTTATCACTATTCTTCGTTTCGTAAAAAAGGTCATAAGTATCTAAAGAATACTGCATATATTTTTTCTCATAATTTTTAGGAGTTTTATTAGTCCTGGCAATTAAGGAAAAATTTCCTTGGGAATCAAAAGCAATAACTTGAGAAATTTTTGTTTTTAATAAAAATAGAATATCCGGAGGACTTATAGGAAATCCGTCAGGATGTCCATAAAAAATAACCGTATTATCAACATCAATATTCATTTTTGATAGATCATCTAACGCACATTTATCACTATCGCCAAGATATTCAAAAAGAACTTTATTTTGTTTTATATCAGCAACAACAGCATATTCATGAGGTTGTTGCATATTTAGACCTGATGTACATTTTTGCCTTACGTACGATAACAACTCTCGGCGTGAAGAAAAATGTTCTTTTGCAGGCTCCACCCTACAGACGCATGTTCCACCCTTATTGATAGCCTGAGCATTTTTAATAATTGCCGAATTTGTTACACAACGTCCATTCATAATCGTATTAAAACCTATAAATTTATTTTTTGCTACCCAAACCAATCAACCATTGGTTTTATTTCTCCAAAATCAAGTTTTAATTCTTTAGTCAGAGAATTATTAATCATAAAATACAACCCTACATTATGCGCCAAAGGCTCTTGTTCTATTCCTGATTTAGAATATTTTTCATCAGAAATACAACCTTTCTCAAAATCATAAACATTTGAATAGTTCAAACCCTTATCCACACATGCCGGAACAAGTAGTTTTTGTTCCTTACTGAAAAAAGCAAGCCCGTGTGTCCTGCATATTATTCCTCTGTAATTATAAAGAGAGCATCTTTTGTTAATCAAAAAAGGACACTTGTACATAAACGGTTCATCTCCCGAATAATGTTCACGCTCAGATTTTACTTCAAGAATGTTCTTTTCAATTTGCGCAACTGTCTCGGGTGCAAGGGTTCTCACTCCAATCATCAGATACGCAAATTCTATCTCTGAAAACGGATACTCACCCTTTTCACAACAATGTGAGCAGCCCTCTTTACAAAAAATATAAGGCGATTGTTCTTCAAAAAATGCCCCTAGTTGTTTTTGAATTGCCGTTAAATAATATTCGTATTTTAAAATATCTTCTTCCGTTACCATATTTTTATTTTATCATTTTATCAACAGTGATGATAATTATAAAGAATTGTTAATTATACATAATTTTCCGACTAATTTAATGATATAATTATCAACAATGGAGGAGCTATGGGGTTTGAATTTGAAAGACAAAATATAGAAGATGTCATACTGGTAAAACCAAAAGTGTTCGGTGATAATCGCGGTTTTTTTATGGAAACCTACAAAAAATCCGAGTTCTACGAAAACGGGATAACCGTTGAATTCAATCAGGACAACCATTCAAAATCAACTGCACATGTTCTGAGAGGTCTGCATTTCCAAAAGTCACCACATGGGCAGGCAAAACTTGTCAGATGTGGCAGAGGCAGAATTTATGATGTTGCAGTAGACATTAGACCCGATTCAAAAACTTTCGGACAATATGTTAAAGTAGAACTATCTGAAGAAAATAAGTATATGTTATTCATACCTGAAGGGTTTGCGCACGGCTTTGTTGTTCTCTCGGAAGAAGCTGAACTGTTATACAAAGCTTCAGGCGAATACGCACCTCAAGCAGATTGTGGGGTTTTATGGAATGACCCTGACATAAATATTGACTGGGGAATAGATTTTGAACCTATATTAAGTGAAAAAGATACAAAACAAAAAACTTTGAAAGAGCTGTTCAATGAATAAACAACTGTCCGTTATAATACCTACTTTACAAAAAAGACCTGAGTTTCTGATACAACTGACAGAATCTCTCGTCAAAGATGATGCGGTCGGTGAAATCATTATAATAGATAATTCCACAAAAGGATTTGAATTTAACAATGAAAAAGTTCGTGTAATCGTTCCGAAAGAAAATCTATTTGTAAATCCGAGTTGGAATTTGGGTGCAAGAGAAGCGAAATTTGAGTATTTAGGGATTCTCAACGACGATATATGTATCCCTGAAGGCTTCTGCTCAAAGATACTTGAAACCATAACAGACGATACGG
Source organism: uncultured bacterium (assembly GCA_945910925.1). Lineage (GTDB taxonomy): Bacteria > Cyanobacteriota > Vampirovibrionia > Gastranaerophilales > Gastranaerophilaceae > UMGS1585. Next base: position 2,529 of record CAMDZX010000094.1, read on the forward strand.
GCGTAATCGGAACAGACGGGTATTCTATGATAAATAAGTCCTACGAACCCGAATCAATTACGGACAATTCTTTTAGCTTGGAAGAAACACCGTTTCTTACATACAACTTCGGAGTAATGATGTTTATGCACAAAAGTTGTTACTGTGAAATTCCTGAAGATTTAAAAATATTCTATGGTGATGATTATTTGTTCAAAATGAACAAAAAACGTAAAAAACATAATTATGTGATAGAAAACTTAAAAATGTATCATTACGGTTCTTTGTCGTCAAAATCTTTTTCGGATTTAATAAAGAAAGAAAACAGTTTGTTTAAGAAACATACCCTTTCAATATGGGACAGGTTATTTTCCATTGAGCGTACCAGAACAAAGCTGGTAATAAGATTGTTTTGGGCATCTTTTGGAATAACCAAAGAAGATATAAGAGCTACGAATGCAAGATTTAATTTGTCAGGAGGTAATAAATGAGAGTATTAGTAACCGGCGGTGCAGGATTTATTGGAAGTTGTTTTGTAAGACACATGCTAAACAAGCACAGCGATTACAAAATAATAAACCTTGATGCGCTTACGTATGCAGGGAATATTGAAAACCTGAAGGATGTTGAATCAAATCCTAATTACACATTTGTACACGGAAATATCTGTGACAGAAATCTCGTCAGAGAATTGGTTTCGGAATGTGATTGTGTCATTAATTTTGCAGCCGAATCTCATGTCGATAACTCCATTAAACATCCTGAAATATTTGTGGAAACAAATGTTCAGGGTACACTAAACCTCTTGCAAGCCTCAAAAGAATTGGGTGTAGAAAGATACTTGCAGGTATCTACCGATGAAGTGTACGGGACTCTCGGTAAAACAGGGTATTTTTACGAAACGACTCCGCTTGCTCCAAACAGCCCTTATTCCGCATCAAAAGCAAGTGCGGATATGTTGGTGAGAGCATACAACGAAACCTACAAACTTCCGACATTGAATACAAGATGCTCAAACAACTACGGACCTTATCAATATCCTGAAAAATTGATTCCGTTCTTTATTTCACAATTGTTAAAAGGTGAAAAAGTTCCTGTATACGGTGACGGATTAAACGTCAGAGATTGGTTATACGTATATGACCACTGTGAAGCTATTGATGTTGTTCTTCATAAAGGAAAAGTCGGTGGTATCTATAACATAGGCGGTCACAACGAAAAAACAAATATGGAAATAACTCATTTGATACTTGAGGCAATGGGTAAAGACGAATCTTCAATAAAATACGTAGAGGACAGGCTGGGACACGACAGAAGATACGCAATATCTAATGACAAAATTACTGCCGAATTAGGCTGGAAACCGTCATTAACGTTTGAAGAAGGTATAAAACTTACTATTGATTGGTACTTGAACAATCAAGACTGGATAAAAAGTATCGAAGAAAAGAAATTATGTAATGTAGCTAACTAGTTGAGAGTATTTAGTTTATCGGAGGTAAATTTACTATGAAAGGAATAATTCTGGCAGGTGGTGCAGGGACAAGATTATACCCGAGTACAATGGTTGTTTCTAAACAATTGTTACCGGTTTATGACAAACCTATGATTTACCATCCGATATCAGTCTTGATGCTTGCAGGGATAAGAGAAATCCTGATAATATCAACTCCGCAAGATTTACCGAATTTCAAAAAACTTCTGGGTGATGGTACTCAATTCGGAGTAAAATTTGAATACAAAGAGCAACCTTCACCTGACGGACTCGCTCAAGCGTTCATTCTTGGTGAAGAATTCATTGGTAACGAGGCTGCCGCATTGGTTCTTGGGGATAATATATTCTACGGACAAGGTTTTTCCGGCATGTTGCAACAAAATATACGAGCAATTGAACAAAACGGTGGTGCTGCCGTATTCGGATATAAGGTTAAAGACCCGCAAAGATTCGGAATTGTAGAATTTGACGATAACAACAAAGCAATATCCATTGAAGAGAAACCCGAAAATCCTAAATCTGACTATGCGGTAACGGGATTGTATTTCTATGATAACAATGTCGTTAAGTATGCAAAATCCTTGAAGCCTTCAAAACGTGGAGAACTTGAGATAACCGATTTAAACAGAATTTATCTTGAAAACAACAATCTGACAGTGAACAAGTTAGGACGCGGGTTTGCATGGCTTGATACGGGAACTCATCGTTCTCTGTTACAAGCAGGACAATACATCCAAACCATTGAAGAAAATCAAGGGATTAAAATCGCTTGTCTTGAAGAAATAGCATTCCGTATGGGATTTTTAACAAAAGAACAGATTGCAAAGAATATCGAAAATTATAAGGGCAATGAATATTTTAACTATGTCAGAAAAATTATCGCTTAATAGGGGTAAAGGGTAAATTGGTAATTAAATTACTACGTCATCGCATTTTTTATCCCTAAGTATACTTAAGTTTTGTTTTTGCATATTGAACCGCATTCTTTTCTTCATAAAAAACATGCTCGTGTCCGATTTGCTCAATAATAGAGAGGGAATCTAATTGTTTTATAACCTCTGCATTTGAAACAAAAAGCGGGATAATGTGTTGTGATTTTAGCCTTACAATAATATCTTCAAGTGCAAAAATCGCAGAAATATCCAATAAATCGCTGCCGTCATAATTTATAATAAGGTATTTTGTACCTAAAATATCATCAAAATGAGAAATTAATTGAGTTGCAGAGCCAAAGAAAAATTGTCCTTCAATGTGAACAACCCTGATTTTATGTTTGTAGTCTTTCTCCAACTCACGTTCCATATTCATTATGTCAATATCATAAACCTTCTTGTGGATAAGTTTGACCTTATCCGCAACACGTTTTGCGTAAAGAACTGCCGCCAAAGTTATTCCCGCACCTACCGCAAATATCAAATTGTAAAAAACTGTCAAAAAGAACACAAGCAACAATACGTATAAATCATCTTTAGGCGCATATTTTATAACCTTAATCAGCTTCATATCAATAATATCCGCCCCTATTTTTATCAAAATCCCCGCAAGAACCGCAAGAGGAATTTGTGCAACAAATCCCGAAAATTTGAATAATAACATGATGAGTATTAAAGGATTTATTATTGTAGCCAGTCTTGTAACCGCACCCGAATTTAAAGCTGCGACCGTCCTCATTGTAGCGGCAGAACCTCCGAGAGACCCTGTTAACCCACAGAAAAAGTTCCCAATTCCCTGTGCAAATAAAATCCGCTTAGGAGATGTTTTTGTTTTCATAACAGAATCCGAAACCAAACCCGTTAATAAAGATTCTGCAGAAAATACAACTGCAAGAGTTAGGGCATACGGTATAAAATATACAATTTTTCTTAAATCAAAATAAGGCAGTACCATCTTGGGAAACGCAACACTTACCTGTGATATACGTTCGATATTCAACCCTAATTTTATTGACAAAAACGTGCAAAATATAAGTGCAAGTATCTGTGACGGAATAATGCGACTTACTGCTTTTGGTAACCCGAATACTATCAACAGAGTTAATCCGCCAATCAAGAGAGCATCCGAATTGACAGTCAAAACAGAATTATACAATCCCATAATCGTTTCAAAAGTAGATGATAATGTTTTATGCCCCATTAGCGGATTTAATTGAAGAATAATAATTATTATTCCAACACCGTTCATAAACCCTGAGATTACAGGATATGGCACATATTTAACCATTGAAGGCAAGCTTGTCAGGCATGAAGATGCCTGTAAAATCCCAGCCATTATTATAATCGTAACGGCAGCTCTTATATCAAATCCAAGTGCAGTCATCATTGCTGCAATAACAATTGCAACCGGTCCCGTTGCACCTGATATAAGAGGAGTTTTTCCGCCCAATAGTCCTGCAATAAAACAAAGAATAATAGCACCCCACAAACCTGCACTTGCGCCAAATCCTGTTGCCACCCCAAATGCCAAAGCCTGAGGAAGTGTAATTATGGCAGAATTCAACCCGCCAAAGAGGTCGCCGGTAATCATATTTATTCTTGTTTTTAATTGCATAGGAACAATGATAACATAAAGAAAAATAATAAAAAAAAAGTTACTTTAGAAAAAGTAACTTGGTGTTTTATGTGTTCTGTTAATTTATATATTTATCTATTATGTGTTATGCAACAACGTTAAGTTGGTTATTGCTTTTTGGAGTTTCATGGTTGGTTAAATATCCGAAAGTTCTGTACAATTTATAACCTAAGGACTTTAGAGGAGAGGCATCTACAGAACCTGCTTGTTCTGCGATGTATCTGTCCCTTGCAAACTTAACAACAGCATTAGGGGATTGAATCATCAAACCGGCATCTCTATGATTCATTGATGCACTTGCTGTATTTTCTCTAAACTTAATTGTGTTATTTATATTATTTATTTTCATAATTTTCATTTCTGTTCCCTCCTATTGGGATTAAATAAGTGTTTTGTTTACACTTCATTTAACAATTATATTATTATACATATACAAATTTTTGTCAAGTGTTTTCTTTACACTTATTAAAATATTCTCTATTTATGCGATATTGTTGAGTTTTAGATAAAGTGTATGAGGTACATTTAATAAAAAAGTAACCTAGTTCGGATAAAATAGCATATTAATTGTATAAATTACAATTTATATTGCTTATGTTTTTAACAGTTTTTAAATTTGGTATTAATTTGGCATGCTCATTAATAAAATAAAGTTGTTTCATAGGCATGTATACATTGATATACTATATGTATAAATATCTATGTTGTGATATATTTGTATTATGATTTATAGTATTCTTTCAACAATATTATTTGTTCTTATTCTGCCTTTCTGGTATATAGTAAGCCGTTTCTGTCCGAAGTTGGGATACGGTTTTAAACAAAAGTTGGGAATAGGATTAGGAGAACCTTTTAGCAAAAAGTCAATTGTTTTCTACGGTGTTTCTGT
>CAMDZX010000095.1 GCA_945910925.1 uncultured bacterium
AGAAAGAGTATAAAAAAGCCGAAAAACTTTATTTAGAGCTTTTAAAAGAATATCCCGAAAACCCATCTCTTTTATCCTTTTTAGGAATATTGTATTTTAATTTAGATAAATACAAACAAGCTGAAAAATATCTTGAAAAATCATATAAATTGTCCCCTTCTGAAAAGATTGTGTCTTTTGTAGGTTTATCAAAATTTTTATTAAAAAAATATTCGTCGTCTGTTTTTTATTTAGAAAAAGCTGAAAAGACAGATAAATCATATCCCATATTTGATGCCTTAATTTCTGCATTAGCTTTTTGTGAAGAATATCCTAAAGCTTACTATTATGCAAAACGTGCTTTAGAACAATTTCCCTTAAATGAGCAAATTATCTACTTTGTAGGACTATATGCTCTGTGTAGTGGTAAGTTTCAGGAAAGCGAACGATATGTACATCAATTATTAACATGTAATCCTAAGTCAATAGATGCTTGGTATTTAAAAGGCTTGATTACAGAAGTTCTTTATTGTAACGAAGAAGCTGCAAGAAATTGTTATCGTAATATTGTGAAATATGGTAATAAAGTTGCCGGATATCATAATTTGGCAATCAGTTATTTAAAAGAAACAGGACTCAGAAGAAAGGCATACTATTATCTGCACAAAGCTTATAAATTATGTAATGGACAAGATTCTCCAATAATTTATTCTTTGGCGATATATTATTTGTCTGCAAGAAAATTTAAAAAAGGGTATAAATACTATGTTTCTCATTGTGGTGCGGATTCACAGGATGATATAGATTGGTCTAATCGTTTTAAAAACAGATGGCAAGGTGGAGCGTATAAAGATAAAACGTTATTTGTATATGGTGATCAAGGGTTTGGAGACCAGCTGCAATTTGTTCGTTACATTCCGTATTTAGCAAAGAAATTTAAAAAAGTAAAAGTAATGGTTGCAGAAACATTAATAGATTTGTTTATTGCATCTTATCAAAAATATAAAAATGTTGAATTTTATCCGATAAAAGATACATTTCCTATATATGATAAATCTCTTGAGCTTTCCCATTCACTTTATTATTTAAAAATGGATTTCAAGCATATTCCATATTCAAACGGTTATTTAATTCCTAATTATAAAAGGGTTCAAGAATATAAAACAAAATATTTTGATACAAATAATCTAAAAATAGGTATTTGTTGGGAAGCAGGTCATGTGGGATTTCGAGAATCTATCCATAGAACTTTGAACATAGAACTTTTTGAAGACATTATAAATCTCAAAAAAGCAAATATTTATTCGTTTCAGGTTAAGCCTTCTTTGGATAATTATAAAAAATATTCAAAACTCATTGATTTATCTTTTGCATTCAATAACTTTGATAATACAGCAGCTGCATTAAAAAACCTTGATGTATTAATTACTGTCGACACGGCAGTTGCTCATCTTGCGGGAGCTTTGGGCGTAAAAACATTTATGCTTTTACCATATTGTGCAGATTGGCGTTGGTTTGATAATACTGAAACAACAGAGTGGTATGAGTCAGTTAAAATATTCAAACAAACCTGTAAAACTTCGTGGGAAAATGAATTCAAACGTATACTGCAAGAATTGACCTTAATGATTAAATAGTGATAAAATGGAACCTATGGAACTTGTTGAAGAAATAAAACGTGCAGTTGAATATACCAAGCAGAAAGAGTATAAAAAAGCCGAAAAACTTTATTTAGAGCTTTTAAAAGAATATCCTGATAATAATACTGTTCTTTCTTTTCTTGGGCTTTTATATTTCAATCTTAGGAAATTTAAGCAAGCTGAAAAATATCTGGAATGTTCATATAACATTTCGAAATCTGCAGCAATAGTTTCATATATTGGCTTATGCAAGTTTTATTTAACCAAATACAAATCTGCAACAACATATTTAAAAGATGCTGTTATAGAAAATAAAACTTATGATGTATATTGTGCTTTGATAAAATCACTTTATATGAGTGAAGATTATAAAACTGCGTTTGAATATTCAAAAAAAGCGTATGAATTGTTTCCTACGGATGAAACAATTATGTATTACTTAGGATATAATTCTCTGCAAAGCGGTTGTTTTAAAGAATGTGAGCATTTTGTCAATAAATTTTTTAGGCTGAATTCTAAAAGTTCAGGGGTGTGGCATTTAAAAGGTTTGCTACAAGAAGTTTTGTATTTTAATGAAAAAGGCGCAAGAGAATGTTATCGCAAGATGACTCAGTATGGTGCAAAAGCAAGCGGGTATATGAATCTTGCAATAAGTTATTCAAAAGATACTTCTACACGTAAAAAAATGTATTATTATCTGCAAAAAGCAAAATCACTTTCTCCTAATATGCATGGCTTAAATTTTTTATATGCAAGTTATTATCTTTCACGACGCCAATTTAAAAAGGGTTATAAATACTATGTTAATCCGGATATAGCTTCGCAAGATGATGTTGATTGGTTTAGTCGTTTTAAAAATCCTTGGGAAGGTGGAAGTTTTAAAGATGAAACTCTTTTTGTCTTTGGCGATCAAGGATTGGGTGACCAAATTCAATTTTTCAGATATTTGCCTTTCTTGGCAAAAAAATTTAAAGACCTTAAAATAATGGTTGCACAACCTTTGTATAGTTTATTCAAACGTTCATATAAAAAATACGGAAATATTAAATTTTATCCAAGAAAAAAAACTTCTTTCCCTAGATATGACAAGTCGGTTTTTATGGCGGATGTAATTTATTACTTAAATAAAGGTTTCAAAAATATTCCCTATTCACAAGGCTATATGATTTCTGATAACAAAAAAATTGAAGAATATAAAATAAAATACTTTGACACTGATAACTTAAAAATAGGTATATGTTGGGAATCGGGAGGCGCAGGAATACGTGACCAAATCCACAGAACCTTAAATGTTGAGCTTTTTGAAGATATTATTAACATGCCGAATACAAAGGTATACTCTTTTCAAGTTAAACCATCGCTGGAAAATTATAAGAAATATCCTAATCTCATTGATTTAGGCGCTACATTTGAAGATTTTGACGATACTGCTGCAGCATTGAAAAATCTTGATGTTCTAGTGACTGTTGATACATCGGTTGCACATCTTGCAGGCGCATTGGGCGTCAAAACATTTATGATACTGCCGTATTGCCCGGATTGGCGCTGGTTTGACAATGATAAAACAACCGAATGGTATGATTCAATAACAATATTCAAACAAAAAATCAACGAGGACTGGGATACTGTTTTTGAACGGATAGTTAAACAACTCTCTCAGAGCATCGACCCTTTAAACAAGCTTTAATATTATTAAAGGTTTTTTCAAGAATAATATTTATTGACTGATATGTATTGTATGCAATATGCGGCGTAATAATAATATTCGGCTCTGATATTAATTTTTGGTTAATTATTGCGCTTCCCAAGCAATCACAAGATGACTCTTTTACAATGTTTATAACGTCATCAGGATACATATTCAGGTTTTCGCACTCCAAAACATCCAACGCTGCCCCTTTTACTTTACCTGATTTAACGGCATTATATAAGGCAGCATTATCTATAAGTTCTCCTCTGGATGTATTTATAAGATACACACCATCTGTCATCAAATCAAATTCTTCTTTGCCTATCATATGGTAAAACTCAGGAATGTATGGTATATGTAGGGTTATTATATTTGAATGTTTGTATAAATCTTCTAATGATACATAATCCACAAAATCGGATATCTCAGGATTGTATTTTATATCGTATGCAAAAATATGCATCTTAAATTTATCAGCAATTTGGCATACCGCACTCCCAATAGAGCCTGTACCTATCACACCAAGACTCAGTTCAGATAAATCATATCCTGTATATTTATTATAATCAATTTTTTCCTCTTTAAAATCTCTGATTGAGATATTGAAATTTCTTACAAGTCCTATAATTGCGCCTATTGTATATTGAGCAACCGAACTTTTGCCGTACCCTTCAACATTTACAACCGCAATATTTCTTTTTACACAGGCATCAATATCAATATGATTATACCCTGTTGAACGTGTTGCAATAATTCTGAGGTTTTTAAACTTATTAATAACTTTTTCTGTTATATTAGAACATACGAATACACTCAAAACTTCTGTTTCATCAAATTCTTCCTGAGTCAATTCCGTATTTTCGTTTAATTTGTGCGAATAAAAGGTTATATCAAAATCTTTATGATTAGTGGTTTCAAAAAAATGTTTTTCTTGTTCTCTGAAATCAAAAAGTAGCATTTTTATCATAATTATCTCCTTGTAGTCTAAAAAAATTATTCCGTTATATTATAGAAAATACTATTGTCACATCAGGTAATAATCTATGACTCAAAATAGTCGATTGGCAGAATGGTAATTTCTCAAAAAGGTTTTATTATGTAATTACCTTTAAGGAGGAATTATCAATGAAACACGAACTAATAATCAGAGAGCCTGATTTATATTTTGACAGTATACATAACGAATTAAACAATTTTTTACGGGATACTATTTTGAATCCTATGTTTTCAAATCCTTTATCATTAAAAAAGACATCTGTATGGCGTCCGGCAGTAGAAGTAAAACAATCTAAAAATGATTATAAAGTTAGAGTTCAATTACCGGGTGTAAAAAAAGATGATATAGAAGTAGAGTTAGATAGTGATTTTATGACTATATCCGCAAAAATAGAAGAAGAAAAAGAAGAAGAAAAGGAGAAGGAAAATAATTTGAAATACCATACTTGTGAATTCAGGTACGGAAAATATCAAAGGACTATATCTTTTGACCAACCGGTTAAGGTTGCGGAAAGCAAAGCCGAATACAAAGACGGAGTTCTTACGGTAACCATACCGAAACAAAAAACAGAAGAAGTTCAAAAGAAACGCCTTGAAATCAGATAGTTTGATATAAAGTTGTTTTTGAAAGGAGATGATATTTATATCCAGAAAGCTCAGAATTATGTTTGGGAAAGTATTAATCTGCAAGTTATAGTAACTTCCGCCGATTTGTCTTAAATGATCAAATGCTTTTCATTTAACATATTTTCTGTCCCGGAATTCTGCAGGTGATTTCTCGGAGGTGCTTGATATCAGGTTTCATTGCGTTATTAAATACCACTGCCGGCGACGGTTTACGTGGTAGAGGGCGGGTCGGTCCGCCCTCTTTTATATGTAGAAATAATGGTTGTGAGTATTTTGTTTTTTTAATTATTTATGATAGAATTGTCCTTGAGGTAATCCATGTTTAAATTTGATACACAATGTAATCCAAGACAAATATCTTTGACAGGTGTCAGAGCAATTGTTATTCTGGCTCTTTTGAATATTAAACCGAGTACGTTTGAAGAAATCAAAGAGTTTTTGATTGAGAGTAATATTGTTACAAGAGAGTATTCCATTGATACAATAAGAATTGATTTGAATACTCTTAAATACATCGGTTGCGATATATCAAAAGCAACAAAACGTACGGATAATAAATATATTTTGCGTTCTCATCCGTTTCAACTTCAGTTAAGCCCTGAAGAAGTTAATACTCTGGCAAAAATATACAAACATATTTACAAAAATCTTAGTCTTGAAAGACTATTGGAATATGATAATTTATTTGAAAAATTAGCGGATGGTGTTGAAAGCGAATATACAAAAGAGGTTTTAAAAGGAATATCGGTTCTTAAAGGTTTAGACAAGTCGCTTATTTATGAAGTTTTAAACGATGCAAAGCGACACAGCAGGCTTAAAATATTATATACAGCAGGAAACAGTCGTGATGAAGAATACGATATAACTGTTGAAAAACTTGGATTTAGAAGTGATAAGCTTTATATTTATTGCTTTAATCACTCAATTAATAAACGAACTTTCCTTAATTTCTCCAGACTAAAGAAGGTTTTGGTCAGAAGTTTAAGAAGTGAGAATGTTAGTGGTGAAGATGTTGTTGTTGAGTTTAATCTCAGAAACTACAAAGATTACGAACTCGAAGAAACCGAACAAATCTTGAGCACGGATGATAATATAGCGTACATTAAAGGGGTATATTATACTGATTTTATTGCGCTTCAAAGAATTCTATCCTTCGGCTCTGATTGTGTAATTCTTTCACCTTCGGAATTAAAGCGCGTTCTTTTAGACAGATTACACAGTATGAGGAAACAGTATGACTAAAAGTTTATCAAAAGTAAATCTTGCATCATTAAAAGTTCTTTATACTTTGCAATTGTTGTTTGAAAGAGATCTTTCCATGGATGATTTGATAAAGTATTATGATCTTTATCATAATGAACTTGTTTCTAATTTTGTTATGAGTAAGTATATCAATACTTGCAGATATTGCGGTATAGATATCAAAAAGATTAATAATAAATATACAATACTTAATTTCCCTGTCGGAATATCATTTACAAACGGAGAGTTATCTTTGTTTAAGGAATTAAAAAATTGTTGTGAAAAAATGAGATTGAAAAATCTTTCCGACAGTATGCAAGAGGTTTTGGATAAGGTCAACAGACGTTCGGAAAGACCTATATCTCCTGTTGCAACTTCTATGATAAAAGATAAAAATATCAGACATTTTGAAAAAGCTTGTATTGTTGCGCAAAAAGTAAAAGTTATATTCAAAGACGAAACTTCTTTGATTTGTGAGCCTGTTGATACCAAAATAGAAACTGATAGAATTATTTTGATGGTATTTGACGGAACAAATTCAAGAGAATTGAATCCTGATGATATTAAAGAAATAAATATCTTGCCTCAAAAAGCAAACCACAAATATATTCCGACAACTGTTTTGTTTGAGTTAAAAGGCAAACTTGCGAAGAAATATCAAATAAGAGATAACGAACAAGTTTTAAGAATCAATTCTGCCGGAGATTTTATTATAACCAACAGGTTTGAGGATAAAACAAAACTTCTTCACAGACTTATGAGATACGGTGATAATTGTAAAATCATATCCCCGAAATCATACGTTAATGATATGAAACAGTTGATTGAAGATACTATAAATAATTATTCGATGTAAGTATTTTGCCAATAATAATATGGACCTGCGAAAAAATCGAAAAATTATTCAAAATCAATAATCTTAAGCCCCGTAGGGTGTAGTTTTTGCACCATTTTAATTTTTTATGTGTGGAATTGATATTATTCTGAAGTGCACCCCTAAAACAGGATAATAGTTGTAGTTTTTGTTTCTGTTCGGGATTTTACCGGCTATAAATCATACTTCCTAATTGGTAAGATGCTGAAATACGCCTAATTTAATGTCTTACGAAAAAGCAAATGCCTTATTTAGCCGGCTATTCAGCATGACAGTACTCTTTTTGTAAAATTATTCGGGACAACTGTGGAACTTGTTTCGGAATCTTACCAATGTGGTATTAAAAATAAAACTTAGAAAT
>CAMDZX010000096.1 GCA_945910925.1 uncultured bacterium
AAAATCGGAGTTTTAAAATAACTGAATGTGGCTTGTTCTTACAATATCATCCAAGCATTTGGAGTTGTATTTATAAAAGAGAATTTATAGATAAACACAATATTCGTTTTGTCGAAGCACCCGGAGCAGGTTGGACGGATAACCCGTTTCAAGTTCAGACAATGTGCTTGGCAGAAAGAATTAATTATACGCCAAACGCATATTACTATTGGCGAAGACTAAATAAAGACGAGTCTGATGATTTGAAAGATTATACAATACCATTTAAAAGAACTAATGAAATACATCAATGGCTTGAAGAAAATAATATAACGGATGATGAAATATTATCTAATTTATATTCAAGAGAATTATCATATGCATCAATTATATTAGGGAAAAAAGATTTAGCAGATATTAGTGAAGTAATAAACCTAATAAATAAAATGACAAAGCACATAGATAAGGATTTGATTTTTTCTTTAAAAAACATAAAAAAGAATAATAAGAAAAAATTTAAATTAATTCTAGAGCAACCATTAAAATTTAGAAAAAAAATTTTATTTGAAAAATTTAAAAAGAATCTAATAAGTATCAGATGGAACAAAAGAGAAAAAAGAGTAATTTTGCTTGGAAGAACTGTTTTAAGGGGGAATAATGCCTAAGGTATCAGTAATAATACCTGTTTATAATGTGGAAAAATATTTGAGAGAATGTCTTGATAGTGTTATTAATCAAACACTTGCGGATATAGAAATCATTGTGGTGGATGATGGTAGTCCTGATAACTGCCCTCAAATTTGTGATGAATATGCATTAAAAGATAATCGTATAAAAGTTATACATAAAGAAAACGGCGGTTATGGTTCTGCGATGAATGTCGGTTTAGATAATGCAACAGGAGATTATATCGGAATATTAGAACCGGATGATTTTGTTAAAAATACTATGTTTGAAGATTTGTATAGCCTTGCTGATAAAAATAATCTTGATATGGTTAAATCTGATTTTTATTACTATACAACCTCAAATAAATCAGCACGACAAGCAGGACTGATAAAAAAGAAAAATGAAAATAAAGTATTGTCAGCAAAAGATGATATTTTTATGCTAAAACTTCCACCATCAATTTGGAGTGCAATATACAAAAGAAGTTTTTTAAATAAAAATAATATTAGATTTTTAGAAACAGCAGGTGCAAGCTTTCAAGATACCTCTTTTGCATTCAAGACTTTAGCGACTGCAAAAAGATTAATGTTTACTTCTAAACCTTATGTCTATTATCGACAAGATAATGAAAACTCCTCAATTCATAGCAAAGATAAAGTTTATAATATTTGCTATGAATGGGAAGAAATTACAAAATACATAAATAAAAGACCAAAAATTAAAGAAGTTGTTAATCAAGTTAAATTATCAACTCAATTTAATGCGTATAAGTGGAATTTGGTTAGAATTGACGAGTGTTACAAAGATGAATTTATAGAAAAGTACCAACAAACTTTTCAAGAATATGTAGATAACAATGAAATTCAAAACGATTTTTATATCAAGGCAAGTAAAAACGAATTACAAATACTTTTGAATGACAAAAAAGCTTACAGAAAATTTATTGATGAAGTTACAAGAAAGCATCAAGAAAAAAACAAAAGAAGAAAACTATTCTCTATCAGAATAAATTCTTCAAGAATTAGTATTGTATTATTTGGAAAACAAATTTGGGAGATTGCGGTATAATGACTAATACGAAAATATACATTTCTTATCACAAAAAAAGTCCTTTGTTTAAGTCGGATGTCTTGTACCCGATTCATGTAGGGCGGGCGTTAGCCGATAAAAATCAGGATTTTGACTGGCTTACTCAAAACATGATCGGCGATGATACAGGAGATAATATTTCATCTAAAAATCCTAATTACTGCGAGCTTACCGCTCAGTATTGGGCATGGAAAAATGATAAATCTTCCGATTATATCGGGTTTATGCATTACAGAAGACATCTCAATTTTAACACGAAAGTTTCGTACAGCGAAAACAAATGGGGGCTGGTTGACTCTGATGATAATACCGATGTGTATATTGAAAAGTTCGGACTAAACTCAACGAATATTAATAGTCTTTTAAGTGAATATGATATTATAACCGTTGCCCCTTGGTCGGTTGATAATGCAGGTTCTAAAAATAATTATGACCACTACAAAAGCTCTGATCCGAAACTCCATATTGAAGATTATGATAAAACTCTTCAAATTTTAAGAACAAAATATCCCGAATACTCTGCGGATGTTGAAAAATATAATTCGTCAGGTTGCGGGTATTACACAAATATTTATGTTATGAAAAGAAGCATTTTCAATGATTATTGCGAATGGTTATTTGACATTTTGTTTGAGGTTGAAAAACTTACGGATATTTCGGGGTATGATTTTCAAGAGGCTCGTATTTTCGGATATTTGTCTGAGTGGCTTTTCGGAATTTATTTGACACATATTAAGCGAGAAAGACTACTTAAAGTAAAAGAATTACAGCGCACTGTTTTGAATAATATGCACGTTCAAGACAATTCGCGTTTTAATGTATGTTTTGCAACGGATAATAACTATGCGCAGCACTGTGGTGTTGCGGTGACTTCGCTTTTAAAAAATACAAAATGTCCTCAAAATTTTGATATATTGATTTTGAATGACGGAAGTTTGTCTCGCAAAAACAGGCAAAAGTTTAAACGTTTGGAACAAAATTTCCCGGGTACAAACATCTTTTTGTTAACCATTGACAACTCCGTATTCAAAGATTTTCCTATAATGGAAAATACTCATTTTACGGAGGCAGTTTATTACAGATTTATTATTCCTAAAGTATTGAACAAGATTGATAAGATTGTGTATTTGGATTCCGATTTAGTTGTTAATTCGGATTTGGTAGAGCTGTTTAACGTTGATATCGGCGAAAATTACATTGGAGCAGTACAAGATATAATTGGGTACGAAAATCAGGAACGATTAAATTTAAATTCCGAAAGATATTATTGTAACTCGGGTGTTTTGATTATGAATTTAAAAGCAATGCGAAATGATAATATTTCTGAGCGACTTATAAACTGGACAAACGAAAATAAAGAACTTATAATGTGGCCAGATCAGGATGTTATTAATGTTGTTCTTGAAGACAAGATTTATTATCTGGATTTAAGTTGGAATTTGCAAGAGTTTCCGAATGCTCCTTATGATTTTGATAAAGAAGATATTGATAAAGCCGTTAAATCGCCGAAAATTATCCATTACATTGGGCATATAAAACCGTGGCAAAGTTATTTTAAACGTATGTATTCCAATAAATATTTTGAGATGTTACTTTTGTCACCTTGGAAGGGGCGTATTGTAAAAATCGTATTATTGCAACTTATTTCAGCTTTTAAGAACATGTTTTATATCCGAAATGTTGGGGTACATAAAGTTATTTCTATTTTGGGAATAAAGTTGAAAATTAAATTGAAACGCCTTGAAGAACGAGAGCTTAACAAGGAGTTAAAAAGGCAGTCCCGCCAAATTAATTCCGCTAAGAAAGATTTGTCACAAGTAAACGAGGAGTTCATTGATGCCAAAGGTTAGTGTAGTTATACCTGTATACAATGTTGAAAAATACCTGCGGGAATGTCTGGATAGTGTTGTAAATCAAACCTTGAAAGATATCGAGATTATTTGCGTAAACGACGGTTCTACTGATAATTCTCTTAACATCCTTGAAGAATATGCCTTAAGAGATAAACGAATTAAAATTATAAATAAAAAAAATGGAGGATTGTCATCTGCAAGGAATGAAGGGCTTAAATATATATCAGGAGAACTTTGTCATTTTTTAGATAGCGACGATTTCATTGAGCAAAACTTGTATGAAAATGCCATATCTATTTTTCAAAATTTTAATATTGATTATTTATGTTTTAGTTCAAAATCTTTTATAGATGGAGAAGGTGTTATCCAAAACCAGCGTGATATAGATAATTATATATGTACCAAAAGAGATGGTTTATATGATGTTAATTTCGATATTTCAAAAGATACAAATATACATGTATGGAATAAAATTTTTAAAACCTCAAAAATTAAACAAAACAATTTACATTTTATTGAAGGATTACTTTATGAAGACATATATTTTATGTGGATGTATGTGTTTTTATCTAAAAAAGTATATTTTGTAAATGATACATATCATCATTATAGAATACGTTCAAATTCTATTATGGAAAAAACAACCCAAAATCTTAGTCTTAAAACCGGCATCGATCACTTGCTGAATTGGTATGAATTATTTAAAACACTATCTAAAGATAAATATTTATTTTTAAATAATTTTGATAACCTGTATAAATTACTGGAAATTTATACTATTAGAACACGAGAAATGGTTCCCAATAATAGCACAATTTATGTAGAAAAATTAAAGCAAAAATATCTTTTGGAATTAAATTATACTAAAAATGTTTTAGATGATAATCATCATTCAATTATTGTAGATAATAAAATTAAATATAAACCTATAGAAAAAATATTTTCTATAAAAACAAATCCAGATGGTAAACATAAAATATTAAGATTTGCGTTTATTAAGATAAAGCTTCAAATATCTTTACTGGCTCGGGTCTTAAAAGTTATAAAAAAAGAAAACAATATTAATTATAAAAACGAAACTTGTTTTAAAAATAATGAAATTATTGCTTGTTTAAATAATTTTAAGGATTTCTATTTTTTACCTAATAAAGGGAATTTGGGTGATATGGCTATTGCTACGGCATGTTATCAATTTTTTGATAGCATGAGGTTAAGTTATAAAATTATTGATATGACTAAATATGAAGAATATTTGAATTCTCCGATAAATCTAGTTTATGGTGGAGGTGGATTATTTACAAGTTATTATCGCCCATATTATCAAGATATATTAAAAATTTTTAAATCTAAAAATTTAAAACAGGTTATAATACTTCCTGCAAGTTTTTATGATTGCGATGATGTATTGGAATGTTTAGATGAAAGATTTACTGTTTTTTGCAGAGAAAAGAACAGTCTCGATTATTGTTTATCAAAAAATAAAAAAGCAAAATTCGTATTAGCAGATGATATGGTATTATCACTTAATACTGAGGTTTTAAATAATGATAATTACAATACAACAAATATAAAAACTAATATAAAATGCATTAATGTAAATGATTCAAAAATGTTATATGATTATTATTTAAATGTAATTGGTAAATTTAATAGAACTCTTAAAAACTCTAGTAATATAGGATATTTCTTTAGGACAGATAAAGAATCCAATGTTGATATAATGAAAGAAATTTATTCTCTGATTGACTTGTCATTGGTTGCTAATTCATTTTGTTCTGATAAGTCTTTTACAAATATAATGATAAAACATTTCTTTAAAATGTTAGATAGTTATGAATACATAGTTACAGATAGATTGCATATTGGTATTTGTTCAGCATTGCTAAATAAGAAAGTTTTATTATTAGATAATTCTTATAAAAAAGTATCTAATGTTCTAAAGAATTCAATGTCAAACTATAACAATATAAGAATTTTTGATAGTTTTAACGAAATCAAGACAATATTAAACAATGAAAATAATACCATATTTGAGCAAAATAAAAAATTAATTCCAGTATTAACTTATGAAGAATTTTTAGCACAATGGTTAAGTGAAGAAAATTTTAATGCTGAAAAAATTTATTGGAGAGAAATATTATGACCGATAAGATAAAACGATTTATAGATTGTAATTTCCCGGTAAAAACCTGTAATTTGCGTTGCCATTATTGTTATGTGACTCAAAATAGAGAGTTTGAAAAGGAATTGCCAAAGTTTAAATATACCCCGGAACATATTACTAAAGCTCTCTCAAAAGAAAGACTTGGAGGTGTTTGTAATATAAATATTTGTGGAGAGGGTGAGACAATGTTACCTCCCGAAATAATTCCAATTACAAAAGGGTTGTTGGAGAATGGGCATTATGTAAATCTTATTACAAATGGAACTATCTCAAAGAGATTTGATGAATTGTGCGAATTTCCAAAAGAATTATTATCTCGTTTGTTTATAAAATTTTCGTTTCAATTTTTAGAATTAAAACGATTACATTTACTGGGTACTTATGTAGAGAATGTTCATAAAATGCAACAAGCAGGTGCTTCTTTTTCTATAGAAATAACACCAAATGATGAGCTTATTCCTTATATTGAAGAAATTAAACAGTTTTCTATAGACAATTTCGGAGCATTGCCCCACATTACTGTTGCGAGAAATAATATGGATAAAAACTTACCGATATTAACAAACTTATCAAGAACGGAATACCAAAAAGTTTGGGGGCAATTTAATTCAGAAATGTTCAACTATAAAATGAAATGTTTTAATGTAAAAAGAAAAGAATTTTGTTATGCAGGTGCATGGACTGCTTTTTTAATGATGGGTAGCGGAGAATTAAAACAGTGTTACCTTGGGAAAACTATTAATTCAAATATTTATGAAAATATAGATAAACCTATTGATTTTAATATGCCTATTGGATATAAATGTCCTGACGCCCATTGTTTTAATTCACATGCTTGGTTATGTTTTGGAGATATTCCTGAACATCAAGCACCTACATATGCAGAAATTAGGAACAGAATATGCAATGACGGCTCAGAATGGCTAAAACCCAAGATAAAAAATTTTTTCAGCACAAAACTGGAAGAATCAAATAAAAAAATTTCTTTATTAAAAAAAATACAAATGAAATGCCAATTGCAATAAAATTTAGAGAAGGAAGTTTATGAAGTCAACTATAAATATTGCGTATCCAATTGATATGTATACTTGGAAAAATTGTTTTATATCTTTAATAAGTTTAGTAAATTCCAATAAAAACAACTTTCTTGATATAAGATTATTAGAAATAAATTTAACACAAGAAATACAAAAAACATTTTACAATTATTTTAGTATTATAGATAATTGTAGAATCGAATTTGTAAAAGTACAAGATGAGTTGTTGTCAACATATATAACTTCAGGAACAAGCGGACGAAATAGTTGGATCAGACTACTTTTTGTCAATCTATGTCAAGATATAGATAAAGTTTTATTTTTATGTGCTTCTCCAAGTATTATTAATGGTAATTTACAAGAACTTTATCAA
>CAMDZX010000097.1 GCA_945910925.1 uncultured bacterium
TAACATCAGGACCGACTGCCGCTCTGATTTTATCCATAGTTTCAAAAGCATTTTCGTTACAATAGAAAATCGGTGATTGGAATCTTGCACCGCCTGCAACTTCAAAATGTTTGATACCCGCATCTACTGCTGATTTTAACGCAGGTAAAAAATCATCAACGAATACTCTCGCACCGTAAACGGATTGAAAACCGTCTCTGAAAGAAGTATCCATAACCTTAATTAGTTTTGTCATTTTTATATACCTTTCTTTATTGTGTTAATAAACTTTACTACTTCTTAAACATTGCAGCCAATATTGCAACTGCAACTTCTTCATCATTTCCTGCCGCAGTTTTCTTAGCGGTTGCAAGCTGAGGAGCAGCTTCAGGGAAAATTTTGTTAAGCCAAATTACAACTTTTGACATAATAGTCATTGATACAATCATCAGGCACAAGAACAATAAAACAGTTCCCATACCAATAACCATAAGTGTTAAACCATCGGCTAAAGTTTCATTCATAAAATATCTCCTATATAAAATGTATTCATTGTATTATCTTTTTCCAAAACTAACGCCCCATTATCCGTAATTTCTACTGCTTTACCGGAATGCACTGTTCCAAGCACGTTAATTTTAACTTCACTATTCAGAAAAGATGCACGCTTAACATAATCATTTTTGATTGATAAAAAGCCCTCATCTAAGAAATTATCATATAACAAACAAAACTTTTCTAAAAGGGCATGCAAAAATTTTTCTCTGTCAATTTCTCTATTCAAGATTACGGAAAGAGAAGTTGCAGGCTTATCAATTTTATCAAGTTCTTCTTGCGTTGTATTGAGATTTATTCCAATTCCGAGAGCAATTCCTTTAAACTCACCACCTTGAATTGTTGACTCTGACAATATCCCTGCAATTTTTTTATTGTTTACAAGAACATCATTCGGCCATTTTATTCTGCCTTCTACTCCGTATTCCGCAAGAGTTTTACACAAAACAACAGATAAATACTGAGTGAGATTCGGAAAGACACTTTGGTATTTGTTATCAGGTTTTAGTAATATTGTGAGATATATGTTTTGAGAACCCGTATCAATCCATTTACGATTTAAACGTCCTCTGCCCGAAGTTTGATGAGAAGTATACACGGCAGTCAAATCAGAAAGCTCTGCCATATGCTCTTTTACATAGAGGTTGGTAGAATCAACCGAATCTAAAAAAATAACTTCCATATAATAATTGTACAATAAACAATTGGAATATTTATTTCAGAATTTTAAACATATTTGTTATAAATAATCCCGGCACCATTAGGCGGTACACCCGTTGATAAATTTGCCTGAGGAATAGCATTTGTATTCATTTGTTCTGGAGAAGATATTTGTAACTGTGGACCTTCATGCATACGCTTTTTCTCGGCTCGTAGTTTTTGGGTATACGTTTTGCCAAAACAAAAACCTGCCAGCTTGTCACCAATTTCACCTCCGATTTGGTCACCGACTAAGTACCCCCATGAACCACTCAATAAAGGTATACGCAGGAACGATGTTGCAAAAGTACTGAATAATGCTGCCGTTGTCATTCTTGCAACGGTTTTTGTCGTTTCTTTCAGCCCTGCTTTCAACCCTTTGTCGCGGAACGCCCTATAAATATTTGGAATCCCATCAACTGCACTCATTACAGCAAAAGCAATAGGCACAGCTCTATTAATACCTCTACCAAAATTCATACAAGTCTTTTTTTAAGAGCTTTTGTCTATTTTAAACTCTTTTGCGGTTCCTATGATATTTTTATAAAAATTACTGAAGAAACCGCCATTTCTAATATTCTCAGCGTGAGAACGTATAAATCCGTCTTTTGTTCCGTTATATATAGCGCTTAAATAACCTCTGTTATACAGAGTTCTATTTTTTATACTATGCCTGATACTATCGGAAACCGTTTCGCTTCCACTACCAAACATAAAATTCAAATATGTATTGCCAATTGAACCTGCTGTTCCTATAACCATACAATTTTCCTAAATAAAACTAACCTATATTTATATAAAGTTTTTTATTTAGTAGAAATTGCGTATAGTATATTTTTTATGTTACAATCTTTACAAAATAAAATTATATGAGGGTATTTATTTATGAGAATGTCAAAACTTTTTGTTCAAACACTAAGAGAATTTCCGTCTGATGCGGAAGTTATTTCACACAAATTTTTGGTAAAAGCAGGATTTATCCGAAAACTTACAAGCGGAGTATATAATTACCTGCCTTTAATGTGGAGAGTGTTGAAAAAAGTTGAGAATATTGTAAGAGAAGAAATGGATAATGCAGGCGCACAAGAGCTTTTGATGCCTTTTGTTCAGCCAAAAGAACTATGGGAAGAATCAGGTCGTTGGGAAGTATACGGACGTGAACTTATGCGTTTGAAAGACCGCCACGACAGAGAAATGTGTCTTGGACCAACACACGAAGAAATTATCACAGCTATTGCGCGTGATGGTTTAAAATCATATAAGCAGCTACCTGTAAATCTTTATCAAATTCAATCTAAATTCCGTGATGAAGTGCGTCCTCGTTTTGGTCTTTTAAGAGGGCGTGAATTCATAATGAAAGATGCTTATTCATTCTCTACCTCTCAAGAAGATTTGGAACATGAATACGATAATATGGCAAAAGCATACAAGAGAATTTTTGACAGATGCGGACTGCCTACCAAAATGGTTCAATCCGACTCAGGTGCGATTGGCGGAAGCGTTAGCCATGAGTTTATGGTTATTACTGATACGGACGCAGGAGAAAATGACGTATTCTACTGTGATGACTGTGATTATTCCGCAAACTCAAACCATGCTATTTCAAATTTACCGAATGCAAAAACAGACGGTAAGGAGTATGGATTCACAGAATACAAAGTCATTGATACTCCAAACATGAAAACAATTGATGAAGTATGTGCGTTCTTAAATATTGACCCTACAATCGTATGTAAATCTTTGGTTTATATTGCGGATAAAGACCCGGTAATAGCTTTAATCAGAGGTGACAAGCAGGTTGAAGAAACAAAACTTATGAATGCAGTCGGAGCGATAGACATAAGAATTGCTACACCTGAAGAAATTGAAGAAGTTATGCAGAAAAACGGGTTTGAGGCAAAAGCCGGATTTATCGGACCAATGGGAATGAAAAACGTGAAAATAATTGCGGATAATACGGTTAAAGAACTTAAAAACTTTGTAATCGGTGCTAACGAAAACGATAAACACAAAGTCGGCGTAAACTTTGGTGCAGAAATCCCTGAAGTTGAGTTTGCCGATATCAGACTTGTTGAAGCAGGGGAACTCTGTCCGCAATGCGGAAAACCTCTAAAAGTTACAAGAGGAATAGAAGTCGGGAATATTTTCCAATTAGGTACAAAGTATTCACAACCGATGAATGCTGTTTATACGGATGTAGACGGCAAAGCTAAACCTTATATAATGGGATGTTACGGTATAGGTATTTCAAGAACCGCAGCTGCAGCAGTCGAAGCTCATTATGATGATTGGGGTATCAAGTGGCCTGTGGCAATCGCACCTTACCAAGCAGTCGTTGTTCCCGTAAGCGTAAAAGATGAACGACAAATGAGTGTTGCAGAAAGTATTTATAACTCATTAAAAGATGCGGGTATCGAGGTTGTTATAGACGACCGTGACGAACGTCCGGGAGTTAAGTTTAAAGATGCGGATTTAATCGGGTTCCCATTTAGAATCACCGTAGGAAAGTCTATTCAAAACGGAAATGTTGAATTCGTAATAAGAGAAACAGGAACAAAAGAAGAAATGACACCTGAGAAGGCCGTTGAGACAACCGTAAAATTGGTTCGTGATGCTCTTTCAGTATAATAACTAAAGAGGTTTACATAGTTTTAGAAAATAAACTCGGTATAACGGATTCAGCAGAACTTGCAAGGCATGAAGAAAGAATCAGCAAGAAAAAAGCCATAGAGCTTTTTGAACAAGGCATTTTGGATTCTTTAGAGGTGGGGAAGTTTGATTCATTAGCTAAGATACACAAATACCTGTTTGATGAAATTTATGCCTTTGCAGGTGAAATTAGGAATGTAAATCTTGCAAAGGGTAATTTTAAAATTTTAATAAATATTTGTAACAAAAAGGCAAAAAATTCAAAAAAAATGTTTTATTAAACTATAAGCAAAACATTTTACAGGAGTTTTTCATGCCGATAACCAATTCAGGAAACACAGGGAATGTAAGAGGTAATAATCAATATTTACCTAGAAATACACAAAATCAACCTGAATCAGGAACACAAAACAATATCCCTCAAGAAGAATTATCGCCTGTAAGTTCAAACTATTACAGACAATTTGGCATAACTCAAAATACAAATTTTTCGGCAGAAAGAGTTTCTTATGATGACGACAACACATTACAGGAAATATATACGCTTGATAGAGAAGCGTTCTCTGAGTTAGACCCGTATAACAGTTATAACGAGTTTAAACATTATTTAAGAAGTGATAATTTATCCGTATACGCTTTAAAAGATTCTAACAGTCAAATTTTAGGTTATTACCAACTTGAACCGATAAAAAACGGTGATTTATACATTGATTCAATAGGTTTAAAACCTGAATACAGAAATTCAAGAAAAGGATATAACGCAATTCAATATGCTTGGAATAAAATATTAGATTATGCGGAAAATAATAATGTAGAAACATTATCTCTCCATGTCGATGCTACAAATCCAAGACTGTTGAGAATGTATAAGAGTTTAGGTTTTGAAGTTGCAGAAACTTATGACAATTATTATGAAAACGGAGCAGGGGCATATTTTATGACAAGGCCCGTACGTATGCAAAATGCAAATCCTGAACCTGTCGCACAAACAACAAACCCTGAACCTGTGTCTGCTATACAAACAACTAATCCTGTTAATGTTTCAATGAATATACCTTCAGAAGAAGTTGTAACTCCGGTAATTTCGACATTTAAGCAAGAATATAAACAAGCAGAAGAAGAATTAAAGAATTACGGACTCAATACCCCTGCTGAGGCTTATAAATATTTGAACCTTTGTATTGAAAACGATAAAAATAATAAAAAAACATTTAATCAAGATATCTATACATGCGTAAAAGAATTAAGAAAACTGGAACTGCAAGTTGATAATCAAGATAATGATTATTCTAAAAATTTACATGTTAAAGATATTATTGAAATATTAAAACAACAAGACAAAATTGGTGATATTAAAGTCAGAACAGATATTTTACCGTATATAAAACAAATGGTTAATTCCGGCAATATAAGACCATGTGATATTACAGAAATCTTAAGAAGTTCAAAGTTCAATAAGGATGCTCTAAATTTTGCTTGTAAACTAAACAAAAATCAACGCGCTGCAATAGATGTATGTATGAAAGACAATGAATTTAACAAACAGGCTGCAGATATGTATCTTGAACTAAATGATAGAGGAATTGATAATAGCGCATTAATTCTTTTGGGATACAAAACCGTTAACGGTGAAACTGTTTTTGATTCTTCATCAGTAAGAGCGGGAGCAAGATATTTGGCTCTTGATAACTATGAGTATCCTATGAGTCATGATTATGATACTAAGGGTATTCTTGAAACAGGATGCCCACTTGATGTTTATTTAAAATTCTATGACAAGATTCATGATATAAAAAAAGATTTTGGGATAAACTTAAGCACTTTATTCATACACAAAGACAGAACGGCATCATTAATAAAAGCTGCTGCGTATAAAGGTTATGAAGGCGAAGACTTCTGGGACGGAAAAGTTGTTAATGATTATAAGCAGTTGATAGAAAATAAGACTTTCTTTTTTAACGAAGGCAATAGCTTCGACATTGAGAAAAATAATTATATTACAACATCTGAAATATTAAATTCATGCAAAACAAAAGAGAACGGATATCTTCCTATGCGATATAATCCGAGCCTTTTAGATAAAGCTATTCAACTAAAAGAGGCAGGTTTTACATCAGACATTCCGAAATTGATGGAATTATGCAAAACAAGAACTGATATAGGAAATCGTTATGAAACCGTAAAATTTGATGATGCAATTTTTAATGCAATACTTGAACTTAAATCAACTCGTCCTTATTCAGATATAAATACAGTTTCACCAATTATTGAAGCAAGTAAAACAACTCATAATAACAATGAGGAATTTGATTTAGGTTTCTTTAATACCATAAAGGATAATCATCCTGATACATTTAAGTATTTTATAAAAAGAGATAAAAACGGAAACAAAGAATACTTTGACAAAGATTTATACAATTATTATATTCACTCAGGAGTTCATGAGGTTGAAGCACTTTCTAACAGAGATTCTAAAGGGAATCGTATGGTAAATAAAAATGCCATTGATGCTTACAAACGCCTTTCAGAAATGAATTACGAAGTTGCTTTTAACGATGAACAAAATATGAGTAAACAAAAAGCTGACAGACTTCTGATTTCACGTTGTATAGATAACTATAATGATTTTTCGGAGAAATTCAATACAGATGTATTTAATAAGATAATATTTTTACTTAATAAAGGATTAACAGGCAGTGATACTAACAAAATCATATATTCATGCAGAGAATATAAGGGAAATGAAGAAATTTATAATCCTTTATCAGAGAAAAAATATCAAAAAATTGTAGAACTACTTGATAGAAATATCGATATTGAGAGTGCAATTGCAATAAGTAGTGGGTATAATGAACCTGAAAAACTCGAAAAATATGATATCTTATACAACAAGGGCGTAACAGGTGGTGCATTATCAACAGGAATAAATGCATGTTATGAAAAAGAGGACGAACTCTCGGAACCTGAATTTAACCAATTAGCATTTGACAGGTTATTAGTAGCAACTGATAGAGATTTTACTCCATCATATATTAATGCTTGCAAAGATGACAACAAGTTTAGTGACAGGATATTCAGACTTGGTCTTGATATGCAAGATAGAGGTTATACCACAAAACAAATTGAAGAAATACTAAATGTATGTCATGAAAAACAAAATGACACAAATAAACTCTCAGGACAAAAAACAAGTTTTAATTATGATATGTTCTCAAAAGTTCAAGAGCTTGAACAGCTTGGAATAGACAAAGATAATATCAAAGAAATATT
>CAMDZX010000098.1 GCA_945910925.1 uncultured bacterium
CTTTCATGCAGATTATTATAACACATAAAGTTTGTATTTGCATAATTACACAAAATTACTTATTTATTACATTTAAAATGTTTCTACTGATTAACTTTCAGGCATTGTTCGTTTATTTGTAATTTTGTAATAATAAAGCTCATACAGAACAGTAAAAAATGATAGATACGCAAAAGTCATCTGATGGATTTTAATGATTAAATAATAAATTTATATTAAATCATCATAAAAGATTATTTCTTGATTATCTGAATGCCCTCTCATTTAACGATAATTTAATCTTATTTTAATGAAAATTTGTGTGGGTAATGTGTGGGTAATTCATATATGATTTCACATATTTGTGAATAAGTTTCAAAACGTCAAAATAGTTGTAAAATCAGCATTTTTGTCTTTCAAGTTAAGCTTGCCAAGGAGGATGTCGCGAGTTGCGTGAGCGAGCTGAGGCTGGAGTGCTTTTGTTGCAAGGGCTGAAAGCCCTGTAAACAAAACACGGAATTGCCGTTAAACGCGAGCGAACAAGACACGAGCCTCGTCTCCCGCTAATAAAGAGAAGTCCTAAAAAGGGCTTCTTTTTATTAGCTTTAGTCAAAGGCGACGAACGAGCGATAAAGCGATTTGTGTGTTCGACGGATTTGCGAACGATGAAGTCTACCTATAATTGCACGAGTTTTAAACACAGATTTATTATGAAACAATTTCTTTTAACCGTTCATATAGAATATCAAATACCGATGTCCAGTCGCCCGGTGTGGGTTGTCTGAATGGTTTTACAGTATCGTACCAATCGCATTTTGACAAATCCTGATGCCATCGCCAATTGTATAGATATGGAAGTAATACCCAACAAGGTTTACCCATTGCGCCGGCTATATGAACCAATGATGTATCATTACTTATTACTAAATCCAGATTTTCTATTGCACCTGCCGTATCCGAAAAATTTGTTAAAGTCTTACCGATATCTACAATATCATAATGTTTTCTGAGTTCTTCTATTCTTTCAGAACCATCAAAGGTCTGGAATGAATAAAACTTTGTATTAGGGATTTGAAACAATCTTATAAACTGGCTCACGTCAATTACTCTCTCTAAGTCGTAAGTAACATTTCCCTGCCATTTTATACCTATTTTAAAACATTTATTATCAAAAAATCGTTCATGATAAGATTTCACTTTTTCTTGATTAGCCTTCAAGTATATTTTTTTAGAAGTAAAAATTGTGTTATCATCAAGTCCCAAAGCCA
This sequence comes from uncultured bacterium, assembly GCA_945910925.1. Taxonomy (GTDB): domain Bacteria; phylum Cyanobacteriota; class Vampirovibrionia; order Gastranaerophilales; family Gastranaerophilaceae; genus UMGS1585. Next base: position 1,248 of record CAMDZX010000098.1, read on the forward strand.
AAGGCAGACTCAACATCGGTATATGATAATCAAAATGAATTTTTTTCTCAGGTTCAAAATAATCCATTACATAAATATTGGGGAAATTTTCCTTAAATAATTCCGCCAATGGTTGTTGTGGTTTAAATATAATTCTTTCACATCTTTCCTGAAGCAGTGACAAATATCTGGAATACATCAATACATCCCCAAAGCCTGCTTCATAATATGTATAAATTGTCTTATCCGGAACATTCTGACCCTGCCATAATTGTGCATTTTTCATCAAATTCGGATACGTATGCAGTTGCGTCATAAAAGAACTTTTTCTGCATAATCGACTTTCAAAATATGGCAGTCCGTTTTTATACTGTTTGTTTTTAAAATATGAAAGTGCTATAAAATATCTTGTATCAACATCATCAGGATTTGACTCCAATACTTTGTTAAAATTATATATGGATTTTTCAACATCTCCATAGTCGGCATAAATAGCTCCCAGATTATAATACGCCTTGATGTTTTCAGGGTTTATTTCAATAACACGAGAGTATAATTCAATTGCTTGCACTAAATCTCCTAAATTCTTTAGAGCTATAGCAGATTCAAATAAAGCGTTTTCATTATTTTTATCAAGTTTAAGAATTTTATTGTTGATAGTTAAACTCTCACGAAAATTTTTCTCATCAAGTTTAATTCTTGCAAGCAAATTTAATACCTGTATGTCATTAGGCGTTTCTTTAAGAAGTTGATTATAAATCCGTTCCGCTTCCCGAAAATTTCCCTGAGTTTGAAAATCAAAAGCCTGTTTTAGAGTTTCGTTCATAATTGCATATTAACATATCTAAAACACAAGCGCATAATTTATTTGAGTGAGTTTTATCCGTAATAATCAAGATTTTTATCATCATATCTTGGTCTAATTTCACCTGTGCCTATTGCATCAAGTCTTGACAGCAAAGAATCACTATTCGGAGAATATCCGTAGGATGCTTGCTTAAAAGAAATTGCAGAAGGGTCACCATTATCAATTGCTGCCAGTCTTTCTTTAAGGGTATTGCCACCTATTTGCACGGAAGGTTGAGCGGATGGGATGCGTCCGTTTCTTTCAAACGATAATGGATTTGATTTTCCGATTTTGACCATTTTTGATACTTTCTTTTATATTCCTTAACTCTATAAAGTTATAATAACGATACTTGATTTCAGCAAATGTAAAATCTGTTACAAACCTTTACTAATTCGCAGGGGTAACATTAATATTATAACCTTTTTTGGTATAATTTACTAGTGTTATAAGAAAAACATTATACAAAACTATACATATTAGAGAGGTTTTTTATGAATTATTTGTTAAACGCAGGAATTGTAGCAGTCTCAGCATATTTAATAGGCTCTGTTCCAACAGGTTATTTAATTGTTAAATCAAAAACAGGACAGGATATAAGACAGGTTGGTTCAGGCTCGACAGGCGCAACCAATGTAAAACGTGTTCTTGGTAAAAACTGGTTTTTTATAGTTATGCTTCTTGATGCACTAAAAGGTGCTTTGCCGGTAATACTTGCAAGCAGTTTTCTGCATTCTAATTCGGGTATTTATCCTGTAATTGCTGCTGTTGCAGTTATTATTGGACACAGCAAGCCTGTATTTTTGAATTTTAAAGGCGGTAAATCCGTAGCATCAGGTGTCGGAACAATTCTTGCTTTAAACTGGCAGGTCGGTTTGTTAATTGCTCTTATTTGGGGTGTGATTACATACATTTCTAAATATGTTTCGCTGGGCTCTATAATTGCACTTGCTCTTTCACCGTTTATTATGTGGTATTTACATAATCCGATAGCGTATATCGGGTATTGTGCATTGGGTGCGGTTTATATTATTTATCTTCACCGTGAAAATATAGGACGACTCATTAGAGGTGAAGAAAATAAAGTCAGATAAGTTTACAAAACTTAAAAAATATGTCAAATTTTTCTTGTTAAACTACTTTATTTATATATATAGGTAGGTGTGTTGTTATGACTATTCGTTTTAATTCAAAAGGTGATTGTTTGTTAAATAAACCACCTGCAATGAGTATAAATAGTGAACTTAAGCATAAACTTAAAGAATTATATGGTATTACTTTTCCTCAGAAGGTGAAAACATTTGATAGTGTAGAAATAGGACATAATTATACACCTAAGGATAATAATACTAAGATTTTGTCATTCCGAGATATAAATGGCAAAATAGTTCAAAGACACATTATCAAAACAACACCAAGTACAACAACGCATACCAAGAAAAATTATATTGAAATGCCATTGTCTTGGGTAAGCACAGAAAACGATAACACGCGTGCCATATTAGGAATTAACGGTAGAAAAATCAGTAGTGTTACCAAGGAAGACGGAAGGTATGTTTCTAAATCCGAAGAAATACAAACATTTTGTCCAAGCAATTTAGATTGCGTACCTGTTGTTACTATTTCTAAAACTACAAACAGCCCCTTTCTTGCAGGACTTGAATGTGAGCAAAAGTCTGTATTTGAATATACAAAACAGGGCAAGAAAGGTTTTGCTACGAATGAATATGTAAAGACAAAAGGTCAAGGAATAGATGTAAATGCTATAGAATATGAATATACAAATATGCAGCCTATTGAAAATGACAGATATTTGCCATTGCATTTTTATTCTTTTAATAACTTTAAAAGAATGGCGCCGCATATTGTAGAAAATCCGAAACATAAACCACCAAATACCTTCATCGAATGGTATAGCAAACATCCGGATGAGACAATTTCTTATGGAAGTTATGTTCCCGTAGGAAGTAATTCTTATAATGTGAATGGTCATGTTAGACTTAACAAAAAAGCGAACATAACAAACGCAGATATAATAAATACAACCGCTCATGAAAAAGAACATGCATATCAGCAACAACAAATAGAGCGCAAGAAAGTTTTAGACGCCCTAAAAAACGGACATTCAACACAATATGAAGGTAAAAACTATACTCTTGAAGATGTAAGAAGGTATGAAGAACAAACCGGAAGAAAATTTGTAGATTCAGAAACAGAAGCAGATAAATATATTGAGGCTGAAGAAAAATACGTTCCATTTAAAAAAGATTCAAAAGCATACCAAAGTAATTATCTTGAAGAAATGGCAAATGTTGCCGCTAAAAATGCGGAAAAAGAATATCAACAATCAGTTAAAAATTTAAGAAGTAATTTTCAATATGCGCCGGATTATCAAATAGGACTTTTTTAATTAACAACTTATATCTTATTAGCTTTACCTCCTTAAGTTTTTGTGATAATTTTTAATTATTATCACAATTTAATGAGGAGCCGAAAATGACAGCAACAAAGATTAATATTGAAGATTTACCTACAAAATACGATGCACAAGAAACAGAGGGTCGTATATACAAATTTTGGGAAGAAGGGGGATATTTCAAAGCTGATAACAAAAGTAAAAAGCCTCCGTATTCAATAGTCATTCCGCCTCCAAATGTTACGGGTGTACTCCATATGGGACATGCACTTGATGAAACTTTACAAGACTTTTTAACTCGTTATCATAGAATGGCGGGTTACGAAGCATTATGGCTTCCGGGTACAGACCATGCAGGTCTTGCGACTCAAAATGTTGTCGAAAAACAATTAGCTAAAGAAGGTTTAACAAGACACGATTTAGGCAGAGAAAAATTTATCGAAAAAACATGGGAATGGACAAATGAACACAAATCCGCAATTCTTGACCAATGCAAAAGACTCGGTGCCTCTTTTGACCGTTCAAGAGAAAGATTTACATTTGATGAAGGTTGCTCTGAAGCGGTTAAGGAAGTGTTTGTTAAACTTTATGAAAAGGGTTTAATATATAAAGGCAAGTACATCGTAAACTGGTGTCCAAGATGTATGTCGGCAATCTCTGATGTAGAAACCGAATACAAAACGGAACAAGGACATTTGTGGGAAATATCTTATCCCGTAAAAGGTGAACACGGTGCAATTATAGTTGCAACAACCCGTCCTGAAACAATATTTGGTGATGTTGCAATTGCGGTTCATCCTGATGACCACAAGTATTCCGAACTTATCGGTAAAACAGTTATAATACCGTTATCAGGCAGAGAAATTCCTATTATTGCGGACGAATACGTAGATAAGACCTTCGGAACAGGTGCCGTAAAAATTACACCTGCACACGACCCTAACGATTATGAAGTCGGCAGACGTCATAACTTTAATCCTATATGGGTTATTGATGAAGAAGGTAAAATGAAAGCGTGTGGAGAGGTTCCGCCTGAATTTCACGGACTCGACAGATACGAATGCCGTAAAAAACTTATTGGAATGCTCGAATATAACAAGTTTTTATTAAGAACAACCGACCATGAACACAATGTCGGGAAATGTCAACGCTGCGGAACAACGATTGAACCACTTCTTTCCGAACAATGGTTTGTAAAAATGGAACCGCTTGCAAAAGAAGCTATTGCGGCAGTAAAAGACGGAAGAATAAAATTCATACCGCAAAGATGGGAAAAAGATTATCTTGGCTGGATGGAAAATATCCGTGATTGGTGTATTTCACGTCAAATTTGGTGGGGACACCAAATACCTGCTTATTATCACAAACAAACAGGTGAAATGATTGTTGCCAAAGAAAATCCTGATCCTGAAAACTACGTACAGGATTCAGATTGCCTTGATACTTGGTTCTCATCGGGATTATGGCCGTTCTCTACAATGGGCTTCCCTAATCAGGAAACAGACGATTACAACAAATTCTATCCGACATCAGTACTTGTAACAGGATTTGATATTATTTTCTTCTGGGTTGCAAGAATGATTACAATGGGACTTGAGTTTACGAAAAAAGCACCTTTCCCTGTTGTATATATACACGGGTTAATAAGAGATGAAAAAGGACAGAAAATGTCTAAATCCAAAGGGAATACAATTGACCCTGTTGAAATAATCAACAAATACGGTTGCGATGCTTTGAGGTTCACAATGACATCTCTCTGTACTTATGGTGGTCAAGATATCAAAGTAAGCGATGACAAGTTTGAATACGGCAGAAACTTTGCCAATAAAATCTGGAACGCATCAAGATTTGTGTTGATGAACCTTGATGGAGTCGATGGTAAAGATATTGATACACAAAATCTTACTATTGCAGATAAATGGATTATGGATAAAATGAATTCAGTTGCAAAACTTGTAAACAGCAACGTTAAGGAATACAGAATCGGAGAAACCGCGCACGTTTTATATGATTTCTTCTGGAATTCGTATTGCGATTGGTATGTTGAAATAGCAAAAATTCAATTACGTGATGATAGCTTAAAACTCAATACACAAAGAGTTTTAAGACACGTTCTTGATATGTCGTTGAGAATGCTCCATCCGATTATGCCGCATATTACTGAAGAAGTATGGCAACTTATACCGAAAGCAGATAGTTGCAATGCTCCGGCAATTATTGTATCCGAATACCCTCAATATAGTGATGAATTGGCATTCCCTAAAGAAGCAAAAGAAATGGAATTGGTATTTGATACAATTACATCATTGAGAAACCTCAGACAAAGCTTCAATATTCCGACATCTGCGGAAATAGATGTTGAAATAAGAGCCGAACAAAGTGAGAAACCGGTTTTTGAAGAAATAGAATCTTATATCCACAGGCTTGCAAAGGTAAACGGTATTACATACAAATCCGAAAACGAGCCTTTGCCACCTAAATCTGCAACTGCTGTTGTTTCTGCATCAAAGCTTATTGTTCCGCTTGCTGATTTGATTGATATTAATTCTGAAATCGCAAGACAGGAAAAGAAACTTGGTAAACTTCAA
>CAMDZX010000099.1 GCA_945910925.1 uncultured bacterium
GGAACCCGCTTGAGTAAATCTGAATATATTATCAATAAACAGAAGTACGTCTTGTTTAGAGAAATCTCTAAAATCTTCGGCAGCCGTTAATGCAGAAAGCCCGACTCTCATTCTGGCTCCCGGCGGTTCGTTCATTTGTCCGTATATAAGCCCTACTTTATCCAGAACGCCACTTTCTTTAAATTCGTTCCAAAGGTCGTTTCCTTCTCTTGTTCTTTCTCCGACACCACCAAAAACGGATACCCCGTTATGTGCCATCGCAATATTATGAATTAATTCTTGGATTAATACGGTTTTACCGACACCGGCACCGCCGAACAAACCGATTTTTCCGCCTTTTTGATATGGTTGAAGTAAATCGATTGCCTTAATACCTGTTTCTAAAATTTCGATTTCAGTATTTTGGTCTGTAAGTGAAGGTGATTCTCTGTGAATCGGCAAATAATCATTTGTTTCGATTGGTCCTGCGTTATCAACAGGCTCTCCGACAACATTCAGAATTCTGCCGAGAATTGCTTTCCCGACAGGAATTGTTATAGGTTTTTCGGTATTAATGACCTTCATCCCACGTTTTAAACCGTCAGTTGTTGACATTGCAACTGTTCTTACTTTGTTAGCACCGAGCATTTGTTGTACTTCAACAACCAGTTTCGTACCGTCATCATAAAAGATTTCTAAAGCGTTGTATATCTCAGGCAAATTGCCATGCGGGAATTCTACGTCAACAACCGGTCCTATAATCTGTGTAATAACACCTTCGTTTAACGCAAGATTTTGTTCTAATGTAGTCATTATTATACCTCTCATCTTAATAACATAATATATATTTTATGATTAAAATGTATTTTTGGCAATAAGTTATAATAATGATTAGAGAGTTTTTAATTTCCGATAGCAAATACCAACATCACAATCCAAATACAGCTTAGCGATACAAAACTTATTAGCGCATAAACAATATCACGTTTTGAATTGTTTTTCTTACCCGAGGACATAGTTTGTACGATTTTTTTTGAAAAATCTTCTTCCGGACGAGTTTTTTCAAAAGAATTTCTTAATAATTCTCTGAGTGAAATAATATTCTCAAACTTTTTTCTTGCGCTTGGTTTGTTAATGATAAGTTTTTTAAGTTTTATATTTTCGTTTAAATCCAGTTCATTATCAGCGTATGCCGATATTTCCGTATTTATTGATTGTTCCTCGCGATTTTTTAGAGCAACAGAACCCTCATTTGTTGCAAATCTGGCGTATGAATCTCTTAAATCCTGTATAATTTGTTTGAATGCGTTATATTTTTTACGGCAGTCTTTGCAGTCAAAAAGATGTTCTTCAAACGCAGTCTTAATAATTGGTTTTAAATCATCGTTGAAATAAAACTGCATAAGTGTTTCAAATTGTTCACAATTAATTTTCATTCCTGAATTTCCTATAAATAATGTGCTAACTCAAACTGAAGTTTTTCTCTTGCTCTTGATATTCTAGACTTAACCGTTCCCAAATTTGTATTGGTAAGTTTTGCTATTTCTTCGTATGATAAACCTTCTAATTCTCTCAAAACTATTGCAATCCTATAATTCAGCGGGAGATTTATAATACATGCCCGAATTTTACATTCCAGTTCGCGGCATTGATATGTTTCAGAAGGTTTATTTTTGTTATCTTCAATATCTTTTATGTCCTGTATATCGTATTCTATTATCTTGTCCTCTTTTCTATGTTTTCTCAGAGAATCATAAAAAACATTTATTGCTATTCTGTTGCACCAATTCTTGAACTGATGAATATTTTTAAGTTTATCAATATTTTTTATAATTTTTATAAGTGTTTCTTGCGTTAAATCAGCAACTGAATTCTTAGGCGGACAAAGGTGGCAGAAAAAAGTATAAATATCTTTTTGTATCCGCCTGATAAGTTCCGCAACCGCTTTTAGGTCTGAGGCTTTGGTGCGCAAAATTAAGTCGGATATATCCAGTTTTTTGTAATTAATTTTATTCATTGTTCCACCTTATAGTCAGAATAATTTTTTTTGACTCGGTTTAAAACAGACTTTGTATTATAATCGGTGGAGTATAATTTAGGTTGTAGAAGTTGGATTTTTATTATGAGAGATATCTTAAAAGAACAGTTAAACAGACTAAAACTTGGCGGTAAAACATATTTGAGAGTTTCTCCGAATTTAGAATCGGATATATTGGATGTAATCGCAGCAAATTTGGTTGAAGGAGTTGATATTATAGAGTTATCAGGGCGTTTTATCTCTCCTGCGGATTTTTTGAACATAGCAAAAAATGTCAAATTATTATGCGCACAATTTGACAAGACATTTATTATAGAGGGACGTGCGGATATTGCATATTTAACAGAGGCTGACGGTATTTTTCTCGGACAGGATGACATAGACATCCCATCTGTCAGAAAATTATTGGGTGTAAGCACAATTGTCGGGACAAACAGTTTGCATACAGAAGGCGCAGACTACCTGCTTGCCGAACAAAATATAATCAACTCAAAAAATCTCCCCTGTTTTGTAAAAACAAAGACAGAAAATATCCTCGAATATTACACACTAAAAAAAGATATTCCACACAACATACAATAGAGCACAATGCTCTATTGTCATGTTAAATGAGGCTTACATAAGTCCTAATACTTTTTTATACCAAGAAAATGATTCAAGTTCAGAACCGTTGTAAGTTGTCTTAACGCATTGTTTCTTCAGATAATTTTCAAATTCATCATTAAAAGCGCTTTTTGCCTTTTTGACTTCTGTTATAGTTGTTGCCATACCCATCTCCTTTTTCGTTTAGAGAGTAACACAATGATATAATATATAATTTTAAGCACACCTAATAATTGAATTTAATAATTTTTCTTATTGGTATCATGATAGTATTTTGCCCAAATTTTGTCAATAATTCATTAGGGTTATATTCTATATTATTTCAATATTGTTACAATTTTACTTCACAATTAAATGTGTTTTTGGTAAAATTTTAGGGCAGTAAAGATGTGAATAGGGAGATAAAATTTTGAAAACATTATTAAAATCAAGTAATTGTGGCGAATTAAGCGCTAAAAATATAGGTGAAGAAGTTACATTATCAGGTTGGGTTGCGTGTGTCCGTGACCTTGGCGGTATTATCTTTTTGGAATTAAGAGACAGATCGGGATTTTTCCAATTGGTTGCCGACCCTCAAATAAATCCTGATATCCATGCCGTGTTTTCAAAACTAAAAACAGAATCGGTTATAACTGTTAAAGGTAAAGTTACAAAACGACCTCCCGAAACTTATAACGAAAAACTTGCAACAGGTGAAGTAGAAGTATATCCTACATACGTTGATGTGCTTTCCGAAGCTGCAACATTACCTTTTGTTTTAGATGATGAAAATGTTTCGGAAGATGTACGTTTAAAATACAGATATCTTGACCTTCGTCGTGAGCCGATGTTACGTAATTTAACATTACGTCATAAGGTTGTTTCTGCAATGAGAAATTATTTGAACGAGCAAGACTTCCTCGAAGTTGAAACCCCTATACTTTGCAAAACAACTCCGGAAGGTGCAAGAGATTATCTTGTTCCATCACGTGTGCAAGAAGGTAAGTTTTATGCACTTCCGCAATCTCCGCAAATCTACAAACAATTGTTGATGGTAGGCGGAATTGAAAGATATTATCAAATCGCAAAATGTTTCAGAGACGAAGACTTGAGAGCAGACAGACAGCCTGAATTTACACAGGTTGACCTTGAGATGTCATTTGTCAATCAAGATGATGTTATTACATTGGTAGAAGGTCTTGTAAAATCTGCGTTCAAAGCGGCTGATGTAGAAATCGAAACTCCTCTGAAAAGAATCACTTGGCAAGAAGCTATGGATAGATTCGGTTCTGATAAGCCTGATACTCGTTTTGGCTTGGAATTGTTTGATATCGGCGATATCATACTTGAATCCGAATTTGAAATAGTTAAAAAGACTCTTCAAAACGGTGGTATTGTAAGAGGTATAAGAATTCCGGGCGGTGCAAGTTATTCAAGAAAAGATATTGATGATATTACAAAACTTGCGGTATCTTTCGGAGCAAAAGCTCTTGCAAACATTATTTACAATGAAGATGGAACAGCAAAATCACCTGTATTGAAGTTTGTAACAGAAGAACAAGCAAAACAAATTCAGGATAGAGCACAGGCTCAAGCAGGTGATATCATATTCTTTGTTGCAGATAAACCTAAATTGGTTTATGACATTATGGGACGTTTACGTTTACACTTTGGTAAGAAACTAAACCTTATCAACGAAGATGAGCATGCTCTTTTATGGGTTGTTGATTTCCCAATGTTTGAATGGTCTGATGAAGAAAACAGATATATGGCAATGCACCATCCGTTCACATCTCCGAATCTTGAAGATATGGAAAAACTTAAAAACGGTGACTTGGGTAATGTAAACTCTATTGCTTATGATATCGTGTATAACGGTACTGAGTTAGGCGGTGGCAGTGTCAGAATCCATACCCCTGAAGTTCAAAAAGAAGTATTCAAGGCTCTTGGATTATCTGATGAAGTTGTTCAGGAAAAATTCGGATTTATGGTTAATGCCTTCAAATACGGAACTCCACCTCATGCCGGCTTAGCAATAGGTTTGGACAGATTGATTGCACTGCTTTGTCGAACTGATTCAATCCGTGACGTTATTGCATTCCCTAAAAACTCAGGTGCAAAATGCTTGATGAGTGACGCTCCGGGTGAAGCTTCATTACAACAAATGAGAGAACTTCATTTAAAAAGTACGGTAAAACCAAAAGTTTAACAGGATAATATTTACAAAAATCGGTTCTGAAAAACAGAACCGATTTTTATTGTCTAATTATTCTTACCCAATTAATTATTCATAAATTTCTTTTAGTGCTAAAATATAATCATAGACGAGGTATAAATTATGTGGGATTATTCAGATAAAGTTATGGATCATTACAGAAATCCGAGAAATGTCGGCAAGATTGATGATGCTGATTTAATTGGAGAAGCAGGATCTCTGGCATGTGGTGATTCTCTAAAGCTATATATAAAACTAAAAGACGGAGTTATTGAGGATGCTAAGTTTCAGACCTTCGGATGCGGTTCAGCCGTTGCAAGTTCAAGTATTCTTACAGAAATGATTATCGGCAAGACTCTTGATGAAGTCAGAAAAATTACGAATAAAGAAATTGCTGACGAACTTGGAGGACTTCCGCCCGAAAAAATGCACTGTTCGGTAATGGGTCATGAAGCTCTTGAGGATGCTTTGAAAAAATACTATGGTGATGAATACCAAACTCCTGAAGAAAAATATATTTCCGAAAAAATAATATGTACTTGTTTTAACGTAACAGAACAACAAATTATAGACGCAATAAAGGTTAATAATTTGAGAACTGTTGAAGATATTACAAATTATACAAAAGCAGGCGGTGCTTGTGGAAGATGTAAAGGTTTGATTCAAAAAATTATTGAGGCAAATCTTCCAAAAGAAGAAAAGAAGCTTTCGGCTGCTCAAATGATTTTGAGAATCAACAAAGTTATAGAAACGGTTATCGCTCCTGAACTTCAAAAAGACGGTGGCGATATTGAACTTGTTGATATTGAAGACAATAAGGTTTACGTAAAACTTCAAGGCAGATGTTCAAGTTGTAAAAATTCCGTATTAACACTTAAATCATTTGTTGAAACAACGCTGCAAGATAAAGTAAGTCAAGATATAGAGGTTATACAGGTATAAAATGGTTATCTATTTAGACAATAATGCTACTACAAAAGTTGACAAAAGAGTTCTTGAAGAAATGATTCCGTATTTTGAAACCGAATACGCAAATCCTTCTTCAATGTACCAATTTAGTGTAAAACCTGCAAAGGCTATTTCACATGCAAGAGCTCAAATGAAAGAGTTCTTTGGTGCAAAGTCCGAACGTGAGGTTATATTTACTTCCTGCGGTTCGGAAAGTGCCAATATGGCTATTAAAGGTGTATTAGCCGCAAACAAGGGCAAAAAACATATTATAACAACAAAAGTTGAGCACCCTTGTGTATTAAATGTCTATAAAACTTTAGAAAAACAAGGATACCGAGTTGATTATATCGGGGTTAAATCTAACGGCGAATTGGAACTTGAAGAACTAAAGGAAAAAATAGATTCTGAGACGGCTTTGGTTTCTGTAATGTGGGCAAACAACGAAACAGGTGTAGTTTTTCCTGTCGAAGAAATTGCTGATATTATAAAATCAAAAAATCCCGAAACTAAGTTTTTTGTTGATGCCGTTCAGGCTTCCGGGAAAATTGATTTCGACTTAAAATCAACAAATATTGATTTGTTAAGTGTTTCGGGACACAAATTCCATGCTCCTAAAGGTATAGGTGCTTTGTATGTAAAATCCGATGTTATTATACCTCCGCTTATTATCGGCGGTCATCAGGAACGAGGCTTGAGAGCGGGAACAGAAAATGTTCCTTATATTGTAGGTATAGGTGTTGCCGCAGAACTGGCAAAAGAGTCGTTGAAATATGAAGTGACTGAGATTAAACGTTTGAGAGATAAATTGGAAACAGGTATATTAAAAACCGTATTTAATTCTCGTTTAAATTCATCTATTTCTAACAGAGTCCCAAATACAACAAATATCGGATTTGAGTACATTGAAGGTGAATTGATTCTTCTTCACCTCAGCGATATCGGGATTTGTGCAAGTTCAGGAAGTGCTTGTACTTCAGGTTCGCTTGAACCAAGTCATGTTTTGAGAGCTATGGGAGTTCCTTTCACTTCTTTGCATGGCAGTATTAGGTTCTCATTGAGCAGATTTACAACAGAAGATGAAATTGACTATACGCTGCAAAAATTACCTGAGGTGATTGAAGAAATTACAAAACTTTCGCCTTATCAGGATGAGCTTGAACACCTGCGTGCAAGTCGATAAGTTAGAACTATTTATACTAAACAAAAAAGAAGACCGACATGTCATGCCGGTCTCTTTGGATTTTATCAGAAATAAAATCCCATTATTGATTGATACACATATCTATTCAAGTCTTGCTTCAAATC
>CAMDZX010000100.1 GCA_945910925.1 uncultured bacterium
GATTTCTTTAACAATTTTATTAAACTAAAAACTCCTGGCCCTGTACATTCCCCAACAGAGCAATTAGTTTTCTACATTTTATTAATTCCAAAATACAAATTCTTATTCTAATTTAGAATAAAACCGGTTCCTTACCAACGTTCCGACCCGTATTTTGCGTATAATTTTATATTCTCATCTATCGCATCAATGAGTTTTTGAAGCTTATCGTACAATTCAGGGGTTGTTTTTTGCATCATTCGATATTGTATTTGCTCCTCTTTTAGTCCACGAACGTATTTCATAATCTTTTCACGTTCCATAAAGAGCCATCCCGAATACCCGCATCCCGGCGGGTAAACCGTCCATGGTGAACTCGGAAATCTTTTACAAACATTCAAACGGCTATCATATCTTGAGCAAAGATTACCTTTCAAAAATCTGCAAGTGTAAAAAGTTCTGTTTTCATAGTCGGGAATATTCTCTACAATCTCCCTATCAACGGCTTTTGCCGCCTCTATAGAGTCAAACGGTTCAAACAACTCCAGAAATTCAACAGACTCTTTATCTCCTTCTGCGGCTTTTTTCAACAGTTCAGAATGGGAAATTGAAGCCGTTACAACACGACAACATTTCCCGCACATCTTACAAAGCCGCTGCGGACGTCTTGCTAAAAACTGTTCTTCCGTTTCTATCATACTTATATTATATGCATAAAAAAAAGAGAAAAGTACAACCCTTTCCCTTTAATATGATATTATGTATGTACAATAATTATGCGCTTATAACATGTTCATGTCAAGTTAAAATAATCCTACTTTTTACATATTGACAACTTGATACTTATGAAATAAATTGATTTTATGATATTTAACAGATTTAAAAGAAATATAAATTTAGAAAAAACAATTGCAGAAATATTGAAAGAGCATTCTTTTGTTATATCCGTTGCAGAATCTTGTACCGGCGGGCTTCTAAGTTCTCGTTTGACTGATATCTCAGGCAGTTCCGATTATATAAAGGCCAATTTTGTTACATATTCAAACGATGCTAAAAAAGCGTTGCTTGATGTAAAAGACGAAACTTTAAAAATATACGGCGCAGTTAGTGAACAGTGTGCAAGAGAAATGTCAGAAGGGCTTTATCGTAAAACAAAAGCGGATATAGTTATAGCGACAACGGGAATTGCAGGTCCGACCGGAGCTACAGAAACTAAACCTGTCGGACTTATGTATGTCGGCATTACAAACAGATACAAATCCGTTGTGCAAGAGTTCAAACTTAATCCTAAATTTGACAGAATACGCATGAAACAAGAGTTTACGCAATGCGCACTTCAAATGCTTTTGGATGCTTTATCTGAAGGTTAGAATCTTGTACCAAGCTTTTCAATTACATTTTGGCAATCAGACATAAGGAATTTTGCAAGTTCTTTTGTGTCAACTTGAGTTGCAACAATCGCAAATAAATCCTTTGGCAGTTCTGAAATCATGCCTTGTAATGACTCATCAGATAAGCCTATCATTGACTTAACCATATCAGGCTTTTGTTGTCTTTGCATCATAGGAGTATATGCGGAAGTGTCAAAAACTTCCAGTATTTTCTTATCTTCGTGTGCCATTTGATATACAACCTGACATTGAACCGCAGGGTCCATATTAGCCATTGTTTCTTTATATTGCTTTTCAGGTAATGTCGCAATTGATTGTATCAATGCCATAGAATCTGTTTCTTCCGCAGGTTCTCCGGTAAAACTTTCCACCATTTGTATAAGCATTTCTGTCGGCATTTGAGTAAGTTGTTTTATTACCTGCCCTTTTTCTACATCGTCACTGTAAAAGAACTTTTCTAATTGCTCCATTGGTATCATGGAAATAATTTGTTCAAGCGAATACACTTGTAATGCCACATTTGCAGCTTCTTCCGACGGAACCTGATCAAACATTTTTAACAGTTTATCCTGTGTGAAGAAATTAAGTCCCAAAACCAAATCTTCAGATTCCAATAAAGGCAGAAGTTTTTCAAGTTGTTCCCCCGACATTGCATTAATTACATCGTATTTATTAGACGGATTGTTAAGTTTAAACCCTTCTATAAGTTCGTCAACGTTTCCGAATAACTCTCGCTTATAATTAACCGCAGTTTGGTTTCCTTGTTTTGCTTCTTCCGTGATAATCTCATCTACCGACTTATCCGCATAATTTCCAGAACGCCCCGTGTTAATATTAAGACGATCCTTTAAATAAACAATATTAGAATCAAGTGAAACCGACATAATTTCTCCTTATGTTAAAAATATATATTATATATATAATAAGACTGTTTTGTTATAAAAATTGCCTTTTTTCTAACCAATTGTAACATTTTTTTAATAATTATGCTATAATTAATAATAAAGAGGAATTTTGGATGTTTAAGAAAGCTTTTGCAATTATATTTGTTTTATTTTTAGCGTCGGCTTGTGTATATGCAGCGACTGCGACACCTAAACCTAAAGCCCCATATAAAACAAAGGCATTTGAGGTTCAGACAAAAGATAAGTTTATTATCAAATCAAAACTTTATTATCCCAGAGCAAAAGGAAATGAGTATCCGACAATCGTATTGTTGCACTCTTTGGGTTATTCCAGTGATTCATGGGGAAGTTTGCCCGAAACTTTCGTAAAACAAGGTTATGCCGTTCTTGCGATTGATTTGAGAGGACATGGCTTGAGTAATAAAGATGCAAAATTCAGGCTAAAATCTTGGCGATATTTTACAAATAAATCTTTTGTTAAATATCCTTATGACGTAATAGCGGTAATGAATAGTGTTAAACAGCTATCTAAGAAAGTTTCGTTCAACAATTACGCAATAATTGGCGGTGATATTGGTGCAAATACTGCGGTTTCCGTTGCTCAAAATTATCCGACTAAGCCGAAAGCAGTTGTTCTTATGACTCCGTATCAAGAGCTTAAAGGAATAAACATTTATAATTACAAACTTCCTACAACCGCTATTCTTGTAATGTGCAGCAGGAAGGATAAATATGCGGTATGTCAGGAAGTAATGCTTAAAACATTTGCCAAAGCGCCTTATGTTATAAATAATACCAATTTAATAACAAACGGTATGCTGATTATAAAGCAGGATGCACAATGCCGTACTAAAACCATTCAGTTTATAAACAAGTATCTTCCGCCTAAGAAAATTACCGCTCAATAGTTATTATTGCGACACTTTCAACATGGTATGTATGGCAGAACATGTCAAACGGTTGAATAAAATCGACTTTTGCACCTTTTGACATCAGGTAGTCCAAATCCCTTACAAGTGTTTGCGGGTTGCAACTAACATAGATAATTGCAGATTTTGTTGCTTGTAATGTATAATCAAGACTTTCTTTACTGCATCCTTTTCTTGGCGGGTCAAGAATTGTTATATCAAACTGTTTATTTTTGTTTATAACTTCTTTTTCAAGGAACTTGGCAGTATCCGTATTGTGAAGTTTGACGTTGTTTATATTGTTTGCTTTCAAAACTTGTTTCGCAATTTCTATTGATTCAGGGTTTGATTCTACGCTGACCGCTTGTTTACAAACATCACTCAATACTGCTCCAAAGGCGGCAATGCCCGCATACGCATCCAAGATAATCGGAGAGTTAAAATTGTTTTTTATGTAGTTTTTAACATAACGGAATATATTTTCTGCACTCTGAGGATTCACCTGAAAGAACGTATTTGAACCGATTTTAAACGTTATATCGCAAAGCTGTTCTTCAACGAAATCTTGACCGCATACTAATTTTGTATCATTTGAAAGAATAAGGTTTGTTTTTTTGTTATTAAAATTGACACAAACTCCTGATATTTCATCAAATTTATTGTATATATCATTGGCAAACTCTTTAAGTTTATCAAAGATTTTAGTGTGGTTTACAACAAGTGTCACCAGATTGTTCCCCGTTAAATGTGATGCACGAATTACGACGTGTCGTAAAATTCCTGTATGTTTTTTCTCGTTGTATCCTCTTATACCGTATTTAGGGGCAGTTTCTCTGATATAATCAATAATCTCGTCACATATTGCGGGTTGAATCGGACAGTATTTTATATTAACAATTTCGTGTGATTTAGGCTTGTAATAGCCTGCAAGTATTCTCTTAGAATTTTTTGTTTCTGATATCGGATACTGTATTTTATGCCTATATCCGTATATTTCAGGACTTGGTATAGTATCTCCGACCGTTATTCCTTTTAAGTTTCTTGCATAATCTTCAACAATTTCTTTTTTTAATCTTAATTGATATTTATAGTCAATAAACTGGAGCTGACATGCTCCGCACACTTTTTGCATTGGACACTTCGGTTGAACACGGTATTTTGAAGGTTCTACTATTTCAAGAAGTTCTCCTGAAGCGTATGTTTTTGTTTGTTTTTTAACGGATATTTTAACCTTGTCTTGAGGACAGGTATTTTCAATAAAAATGACCTTCCCGTCTTGTTTGGCAATACCAGCACCAAGATTTGAAAAACCTTCTATATCTGCGATAAATTCTTGTTCCATTCATAAATAATATCATAAAAGATGTATTGTTTTTTAGTATAAAAATTCCAAAATTAATATACGTATAAAGAAACTGTTTCGCACAGTTTTATAAACCATGCCGGAAATATACCCGTGATGATAATAACAATACTGCACAAATAAAGAATCAGTTTATTGTTTATTTTAGTTTTTATAATCCGGTTTTCTGCATACGGAAGTATGGTAATCATATTTTTGATGATTTTTAAATACAATACGGCAGAAATAATCATGACCGTAAACATCACTAAAATTAGCGGAATTGTTCCTATCCCCGAATTAATGACACCTGCCAATAAATACAATTTTGCAATAAAACCTCCGCTTATCGGTAATCCCAACAATGAGATTATACAAATAGCGAAACAGATTGAAAATACAGGGTTTTTGTAAAAATATCCTTTAAAATCAAAACATTTATTTGTAAGGTTTGAATGTTCAAGAGCTACTATTCCGGCAAAAGCTCCAATATTCATAAACACATAAATTATCCAATAAAATATCATTGTTGATATTGATAACTTTGTATAAAGCGCAAGCGCAATCAGCATATAGGACATATTAATATATGAACTGCAAGCCATAAGAACCTTCAAATTTTTTGATTTTATTCCGTATACTGCTCCAAATACTCCAGTGAATAACGCAAATAGTATTATCAGGCATGAGGTTTCAAAAGTTATAAAAGCCCCAAGAACTTTTATCATAACCGCAAATATTGAAAGTTTTGGAATGACGGATAAAAAAGTAACCGTTTTGGTGTCAATATTTTTGTATATATCAATCAACCAGTTCCCAAAAGGAAAACCTCCAAGTTTAAACATTAAACCCGAAATAATAAAAATATACGGAACAACGTATGTAGAAAATGAGTAATTATCAGTATTTGCAAGAAAATCATACACACCCTGAAATGACAAAGTTCCGGTTAAACCGTAAATAAAAGCTGCACCAAGCATAACAAACGAGCTTGCAATTGATGATGATACTAGATATTTGACGGTTTCAGAATATGATAATTTTGCCTTGTCAATTGACAGTAAAAAATACATGGATATACTAAAAAGTTCAATATTTAAATATAACCCCAAAAAGTTTTTGGAATTGATAATCATACATAGAAAAAATACTGATATAAGATACAGAAAATTGTATTGAGTATTGTTGGATATTGTTTTTCGTTTTGAATACATACTCAAAACAAGTACAGAGGCTATGCATATCAGAATTTTAAATAAATAACAGTATAATTCATTCGGATTTACCATTGAGGTTACAAGTGAAAGAATAGCGAGCAACAATCCGCAAAAAGTTATATATAAGCTTATACGCTTACAAAACAATTGTACAAATGCGGAAATAAGAACTACAAATTCAGGAATGTAATGTATAAAATTATTGAATGTAAACATGGTCACACCTCTTATCCGTTGATAAAATTAATAATAATGGAAGGAAAACAACCCAAAATTACTATTATGAATGATATTGCACCAAGAATTATAAATTCATGTACTGCAATATCTTGAACAGATTTATATTTTTCCGGCAGTGTCCCGAAAAATGTTTCGTGTATAAATTTCATAATATATAAAGCCGATAATATGAGAACACTCAACGCAATAATTCCGAACAGTTTTATTATTATCATAGATGCGCTGATTGAAGCGTAAATAGTCAAAAATTCTCCGATAAAACCTGATAAGAACGGAATCCCTGCTGCAGAAAGCAGAATAACCATACTAAACCCGTATAATCGAGGGCATACACATGCGATGCCGGAGAGTCGTTTTATATTGCCTGTACCAAAGCGTTGTTTTATTATGCCTGTCACAAAAAACAATCCTGCCGCAACGATACCGTGCGATATAGAATGAAATACAGCACCATTCATGCCGGCTGATGTTAGTGTAGCAAGAGCCAGAATAATTATACCCATTTGAGAAATGCTTGAGTATGCCACAATTCTTTTGATATTTGTTTGATAATAAGCAAGTGCAGCGCCGTATATTATGTTTATAACTGCAAGAAGTCCCAATATAGGTGTGATTATTGTAAATCCTAAGGGTAAAAGCCCTATATTAAATCGCAGTATTCCATATACTCCAAGTTTTAAAAGTATTGCAGCGAGTATCATACTGACCGGAGTACAAGCATTTGTATGCGTATCTGATAACCATCTGTGCAAAGGAAATATCGGGATTTTTACACCAAAGCCTATCAGTAAACATACTGTTATAAATAATTGAATAACTGTATTTACACGGTTTAAGCTTATAAGAGTCAAATCAGAGGTTAAAATTCCCGTCAAAGCAAAATGTGTATAATAAATAAACAAAAAGCCGAGCAGCATAAACAAACTACCGCCGAATGTGTACAATACGAATTTTAACGCAGATTTTCCCGCATTTTTATTCCCCCATATTTTTATTAGAAGATACATCGGTATTAATTCAAGTTCCCAGAGAATAAAAAATAAAAACATATCAGTTGCGGAAAATATTCCGATAAGTATT
>CAMDZX010000101.1 GCA_945910925.1 uncultured bacterium
TAAGGATAGAAACTTTTTACACGAGACAGATGACTTGGAAGGTGTTGATTTAGAAAAAGATTTTAATAAAATGTTTATGGAAGATTTTGTGGATAGAATAAAACATCCATTTAGAAAATATCGAATGCAGGATGGGACAATAGAAGAAAGACTGGAGAATTTTCCACCAAACGGTTATATGCTTACAGGTCCGGATTCCAAATCTAAAGAAGAAAGATTCAACTGGATGTTGAGTGAAATGGAAAAAGCCGGAGCAACAATTATTGATCCGGGTAAAGGTAAAAAAGCAAAGTTTGATACTGTGGGCGATGCCTGGTGGGATATGTGGAACAACCACTCAGATGAAGAATTCAAAAAAACAGGAAAGTTTAAGGTTTTTGTAGTACGAGGAGTTGATGAATTAGGTCAACCAAAAGGATATCCCGAAGGTCACTTAAAATTTCCTGATGGAGCTCTTTTAAAAGACTCTCCGGATACAGACAGTTGCAGTCATAAGCATGGAATTATGCTTTTTTATACATGTCGAAGTGCAGGCAGATTAGATCCTGCAACTATAAGAACAGGAAGGATTGATGTAAAATTTTCTCCTCAACCCAAAGATGATGAACCGATAGAAATATGGAAAGAATATTTAGAAGATGTAAAAAGATATATGCCATCTGTCGTTGTAAACAAATTAGAAGCAGCAAAACAAGTTTTGAGTAAACGTGGAGAAAAGGTTATGAAAGAAATGGAACCACATTTTGAGTATATGGTTCCTTATGAATCTCCAAAAGTTACGGATTCACTAAATAAATGGCAAGATTATGTTACAAAACAAAGTAAAAATCCGGATAGAAATTTGTGTAATGCTGACTTCAGAGATAATATAAAGAACTTACAAGGCAATCTTTATCCTCTTGATCCTGACAAATTTAATAAAATACTAAAAATGATGGAGGATGTTCAAACTCCTGAATATAAAGACACATGGAAATTTATTGTCAAATGTACTATGGAAGGTCAAGATCCTGCGTATTATTTATAAGGAGAATAAAAATGAACATTATTACAAATTCAATGAATAAAAATTATAGTATATTAAGCTCCCCAAAAAGTACTCCGGTTTTTAAGGGTTATACAACAGGTCCGGATGAAATTTGGACATCTACGGGATATTCTACGGTTGGACCGGGAGGTTATGTATCCGGTTATAAAGTTCCAAAGAATGCTACTCCTAACTATCCGGGGGCATATCCTAACAAATATACTAAAATTTATAAGGCAGATCCTTTTGAAATTATTCCTGAAGAAGTCTATAAAACACACGATTATACAATTCGTGATGATTTAAGATTAAGTCAAATTCAAAAAGATTATAAAAACGGATATAAGAATTTTGCAAGTAATGCTGAAAATGAAAAAAATTTTTTAGCGTATAATGCCAATAAGCATAGGGAACAGAGCCAATATCATCAAAGATTAGTTGATGGATATAAAAAACGTATGGATTTTGCAGATAAAGATTCAATTAAACAAAAATATTCTGTTAAAATTACAGATAACGAAAAAAAATTGGCAGAAGCAAATCAAAAGCTAAATGGCTATATAGAGCCGTTAAAAAACGCTGAAGAACGTTTTAAACTATTAAAAGCTCTTGATGATAAAGTGGGTGAAATTGGTGCGGCATATCAGGAAATTAGTTCTACCGGCCGCAAGATAATGAGTTGTAAGAATCCAACAACTGAGAAAGGTGAGATAGAAAAAAATTTACAGGAAATACAAAAATTACAATATAAACAAGCTAATGCAGTAAAAAATGCAGGTAATGATTTGCCAAAGTTTGAGGCAGAAGAAGAAAAAGCTGCAATAAAAGCCAGATATGATGTACAGATAAATAGAATAAAAGAAAATATTAAAAACTTAAACAAAAAAATTGCAGATGGAAAAGCAGAAATTCCAAACCTTATAAAAAAATGTGATGCTCTGCGTGAAAAGATAGCGCAATTGTATAAAGAACTTGATGTATGTATGGCAGATGTGGAAAAACTATATAAAACAAAATATCCGCATTGGTTATAAAATAAATTAAACTTATTATTGTCCAAATTCTTTTTTTGAAATAGGATAATAGTATGTTTCACATAAAATTCATTAATAAAAAAAGAGTTATTTATTCGGATATTATTCCTGAAACAGAACATTTTTTTACGACCAGAGAAACTGTTATTCGTTCTCATGAGGAAGGTCTACAGCGTTTGGTAAGGCAGAATAAAAAAGATATTGCAAACTATCTCGATATCGATAAGAAGTTTCTTATTTCTCCGACACAGACACACTCAGATAATGTCAGACTTGCTAGTAAGCGTATAAAATATTATCCGAATACTGATTCTTTAATTGATGATGAAACGGATATTGCAATTTATCTTAATTTTGCTGATTGTACGCCCATAGTTTTATATGATAAAGAACATAATGTAGGTGCTATTGCACATGCCGGTTGGCGAGGCACTGCGGCACAAATTGT
Organism: uncultured bacterium; assembly: GCA_945910925.1. GTDB lineage: Bacteria > Cyanobacteriota > Vampirovibrionia > Gastranaerophilales > Gastranaerophilaceae > UMGS1585. The sequence continues at coordinate 2,510 of CAMDZX010000101.1, forward strand.
TCAAAAAACTGCTGCGCTTATGCAGAGTGAATATTATACAAAACCTGAAAACCTTTATGCGGTAATAGGTCCGACTATTGCAATATGTTGTTATTGTGTGGGAGAAGAGGTGTTTGAGCAATTGAAAAGTACGATATCGGATATTGAACCGTATAATCGTCAAATATACGAAAAAATATACATAGATTTGAAGGGGATTAATAAACAACAACTTATTGAATTTGGTGTACCTAAAAATAATATTGATGTTTGTCCGTATTGTACAAGTTGTAATAATGATTTATTCTTTTCGTATCGAAAAGAATATGGTACAACTTCAAGACATAGCGCAGTTTTAAAACTAAACAAACAAAAAGCCGATATTTAAATCGGCTTTTTGTTTTATGTATTTTTATAATTCTTAAATGATTTCGTTATACGCTGACGGATTTGTCAGTAAGTCGTAATTGATTTCATTTTCGTTATCTGCAATAGCTGCTGCAACTACTGCATCCGACGTTACGTTTATCAAGGTTCTCATCATATCCGTTAATCTTTCGATAGTGAATAAGAATGCAAAACCTGCAACCAATTGTTCAGGAGACAAGCCCATACCGTTCAAAATAAGCGCTATTGTGATAAGTCCTGCCCCCGGAATACCTGCACAGGTACTTGATGCAATCATAGCAAGAACAGCGATTTGTATAACAAGGAACGGAGTCAAAACAACACCGTAAGCCTGAGTTAAGAATATAACTGCAACCGTTTGTAAAAGTGCAGTTCCGTCCATACTTAATGTTGCACCGAGAGGCAAAACAAAACTTGAAACTTTGTGTGAAATACCTCTTTTTTCACAACAAGCAATAGTCAAAGGTAATGTTGCAGATGAACTTGCAGTTCCGAATGCAACCATCATTGCCTCAGCGATTGCGGCATATAACATTAATACAGGCACTTTTGAAAATATTTTTAAGAATAGCGGATATACAAGGAATAACTGCAATCCGAACCCAATTGCCAGAACCATCAAATATTTAGAAATACTTGAGAATATGTCTATACCGAATGTCGACACTGAAACCGCAGTCAGCGCAAATACACCGGGTGCAGCAAAAAACATTATCCAATCCGTAACCTTCATGGTTGCGGCAAAGACCGATTCAAAGAACGAAACAATAGAACGATTAACATCTCCTACTTTTGCAAGTGCGATTGAGAATATCAATGCAAATACTATAATAGGAACCATGTCGCCTTTTGCAATTGATTCAAGAGGATTCTTCGGTACAAAACCTAAAAATAAATTAAGAAGATGTCCTTTTTGAGCATCAATTGTTGATGAAACTTGTGATTGTATTCCCACCGCAACATCCGAATTTATGTAATGTGCAGCGCCTTCTCCGGGTTTGAAACCTAAAGCAAGAAACGCACCTATCGTAACCGCGGCAATAGTGATTATTCCATAGTATAACACCATTTTCTTCCCGAATTTTCCGAGTTGTTTGTTATCTCCGACACTTGTAATACCAATTACTATTGCAGAGATAACCAATGGTATTACAACCATTTGAATTAATCTGATGAATAATTGTCCGACAAAAGTCAGAATATTCATTACAAACGGGTTTGAGTGACTGTGTAAAAGTGCTCCGACAACGACACCGGCAACTAACCCGAAAAATATGTGCCAATTTCTTTTAAACCCTAAACCAAGAGCTATCAGCACCTGCATGTGTAGTTTCATTCAATAAATCCTCTCATAACTTGCTACCGTATAATTACACAGATATTGTACTAAACTATAATAAATATTTCAAGTAAAATATGACTAAACAACTATTAAATCACGGCTTTCGTTAAGAACTTTAACAAGTGCCGATAAGTGAGTCATAAGTGTTTTAAACTGAGGAATAGTTAAACTTTGTGCACCGTCAGAATAAGCCTTGTCAGGATTATTGTGTACTTCAACCATCAGTCCGTCAGCTCCCGATACCACTGCAGCTTTTGACATAGGTTCTATCAAATATCTTTTTCCTGTTGCATGGCTCGGGTCAACTATTATAGGAAGGTGTGAGAACTTCTTTATAACAGGAACTGCGGCAAGGTCAAGTACATTTCTTGTGTAATTTGAATCAAAGCCCTTAATTCCTCTTTCACAAAGAATTACATTCTCGTTACCGTTATATAAGATATGCTCTGCTGCAAGCAAAAATTCTCTAATCCCTGCTGCGGGACCGCGTTTTAGCATTACGGGTTTATTTGTTTTACCGATTGCTTTAAGCAGTTTAAAGTTTTGCATATTCCTTGCCCCGACTTGAATAATGTCCGCATATTCACAAATGAGCGGTAAATCCAAAGTATCCATTACCTCGGTGATAACTAAAAGTCCTGTCTTTTCTGCGGCTTCTTTCAAATATTTAAGCCCTTTTTCTTCCATACCTTGAAAATCATAAGGAGATGTTCTCGGTTTAAATGCCCCGCCACGAAGGATTTCTGCACCCGAATCTTTAACTGCACAAGCAATTTCTAAAAGCGCATCAAAATCTTCTTCAACGCTGCAAGGTCCTGCCATAACGACAGGTTTGTTGCCTCCGCCGATTTTTACCCCGTTTTTGAATTCTATAACTGTATCTTCTTTTTTGCTTTCTCTGCTTGCAAGTTTAAATGGTTCTTGGATAAGTTTTACTTCTCGAACCCCATCAAACGAGTTTATGGAATGAGGTTGCACAAGACGTTTATCGCCTATTGCAGCAATAACGGTAAAAACTTCTCCGTAGTTAATATTTATTTTAAAATCATTTTCTTCAAGATGTTTTACAACTTTGTTAATTTGAGCTTCTGTTGCTCCTGATTCCATAATTATAATCATAAATTTAATCTCCTTATAAGTTTTATTATAGACATAAATTCATTCATTGCAAATTTATTTGATATAATGTTTACTATGGTAAAAACGATTTATTTTCTGGGCCCGAAAACTTCATACAGCGATTTTGCAAAAGAGCAGTTCGTTAACCGATTCGCTTTAAACGAATATGTAGAAAAGCCGATGCGAACAATAACCGCAATAATTTCTGAGATTGATAAGCACCCTGAAAATATTGCAGTTTTGCCGATAGAAAATTCTATTGAAGGTACTGTTAAAGAAACGATTGATAATCTTATAAAAATAGAAAATCAAAATATAAATATTCTTGGAGAAACTGTTGTATCAATAGAACATTGTTTGATTGGGTATGCAAAAGAATTTAATGATATAAAAAAAATCAAATCACATCCTCAAGCAATTTCTCAATGTTATGATTATATATACGAAAAATTTGGAGATAATATAATTTTGGAGCCGGAATCTTCGACCGCAAATGCTATAAAAAATCTTTCTTCAACAACTTTAGAAATAGCGGCAATCGGTAATAAATTCTCGGCAGAATATTATGACAAACCAATAATAGATATAAATATAAACGATGAAAAATACAATCAAACAAGGTTTATTCTTTTGGGCGTTCCCGACAAGATACGTCAAACAGATAATGATAAAACAAGCATTATGTTTTCAACCGAAAATAAACCCGGAGCCCTGTCTGATATCTTGAATATCCTAAAAGAAAACAATATAAATATGACATATATTTCGTCACGTCCTTCTCGAAAATCATTAGGAGAGTATTGTTTCTTTATTGATTTTGACGGAAATGTGCTGGAAGATAAAAATGCAAAAGCGATGTTTGAAGTATTAAAACATGTAAAGAGTTTTAAACATTTAGGTTCATACCCTGCTTATATTGCCTAAAAAGCTTGCAATTTGTAGAAAAAACGCTATAATGGCTAGTGTGGATAAGAAATTATCCTATGTCACTAAATTTAGGAGAAACAGTATGTACCAAGACGAAAAACTTATTTGTGAGGACTGCGGTAAAGAGTTTGATTTTACAGCCGGAGAACAAGAATTTTATGCTTCAAAAGGGCTGACTAACAAACCAAAACGTTGTCCTGAATGTAGAAAAGCAAGAAGACAGAAGAACAGAAGAAAAATGTATGATGCTGTTTGTACTAAATGCGGTGCACAAACTCAGGTTCCTTTCAGACCAGTTGAAGGTAGAGAAGTATTATGCAAAGCTTGTTTTGATGCAGAAAAACAACAAGGATAAATATTATATAAACAAAAAAGAGGATGACTTTCAAAGTCATCCTCTTTTTTTATATCTTTCCTATTTAGCTTTTGCGTTTGCGAGCCGCTTCAGATTTGCGTTTTCTCTTAACGCTAGGCTTTTCGTATCTTTCACGTTTTTTTACTTCAGAAAGAGTTCCGGCTTTTTGAACTTTTTTCTTGAAACGTCTTAACGCGCTTTCAATACTTTCGTTTTCGCCTACTTTAACTTCTGGCATCTATTTTTCACCACCTTTAATACTT
>CAMDZX010000102.1 GCA_945910925.1 uncultured bacterium
CTTGAAGACGGCAAAACTGACGAATATCAACAAAATGAAAAAGATATGGTAGATGCAGATGTAAATGTGGATATAGATGTTCCAATGGTTCAAACCTATGGCGGAGAGGATGAAAAAATCGACGCAAAACAACTTAAACAACTGGAAGATGACCGAAACAGTTCAACAGGAAATGTATAATTCCACATATTTTTAATAAACATTACTGTTCGGGATAAATTATTTATCCATAATATTTCAAAAAAACATGTCATTCCGAAAGTATAGAAATAATAGGTCGGGTTTTAACCCGACAAAAACTTATTGTATAATTTATCTATGAATTACAAACGTTATTTTATACCAAATTCTATGGTCTTTTTAACGATTGTTACATATAATCGTAATCCCATTTTGCTTGAACAAATCAATTTAATAAAAGACTCCTTAAAATATGCAAAAACAAAAATTAAATTTAGCATTATTGCGATTGTAATTTTAAAAGACCATTTGCATGTTATCTTGCAACCAAATAATATAGAAGATTATCCTAATATCGTAAAATATTTTAAAACATATTTTTCTCGACAGATTAATATTACCAATAAAGATTTACCCGACGGCAAAAAACACAAAAAAGAAAAGGGTATTTGGCAAAGCAGATATTGGGCGCATGTTATTTTAGATGACAATGATTTATATAAACACATTGATTACATTCATTATAACCCGATGAAACATTATAACATTGTCCCAAAAGATTGGAAATATTCTTCATTTATAAAATTTGTTGATAATAATTTGTACGATATAAATTGGTGCAATTATGGTGACAAAAATCAAATTATAGAATTAGATTTTGAATGAAAAGTTTTTGTCGGGTTAAAACCCGACCTATATACTGGAAGATGACAGAAACAGCTCAACAGGAAATGTATAAGCATAATAAACAGAAATATTATTATAAAACACGCTTACGTAATATTCTGTTAAGTAAGCGCGTTTTACAAATGATAGGTTTCTAATATTATCCTTATCTCAAATAGTGTGGACTCTCGTCTTCACTAAATACTTTAGGTTTATCTCCTGAATATAATTCATGATTTCCTTTTGTAGCTTTTACCAAATCATTATGACTCCCGCGCATTGCATTGTGATTATTTTTATCGTCATTAAATACAACATAATCACCTTTCTTATCATTGCTTACATCAACAAAAACATTCTCTGATTTGTTAAATTCTAAGTAATCTCTTGCCTCTTTACTACCAAATACTGAAACTCCATTAAAATTTGAAAAAGTCATCCTATTGGTAAAATATGTACCTTCCTTATTGCTTGTTACAATTGTTGCTCCCTTTTGAGCATTATCTTTTGGTACAAATAATGAAACACCATTATCAAGCATAACATTCCAACCAGATTTACCACCATAAGTCCCGGAAGTAATAGTATACTTATAATCTCCAAAATTAATACCTGTAGGATTATTTCCACCCATGCGTAGCTCCTTTCTTTTTAAACTGTACATATAAACAAAAACTTTTTAGAGAACACAATTTCACCGCCCCGTCCCATCACATCATATCATATCATATCATATAGGGCATTATAACAAGGTTTCAGTCATTTTTGAAGTTTTACAAAAGTTTACACAAGCACGTTACATTAATTTACAATATTTATAGTATAATGAAATGGTAAGAAATTAAGTAATAGAAATAAATTTCGGCTATCGAGCAGCCGAAGAAAGAGGGTAAAATGATACCGGAAACAAAACAAATGAGTCTGGAAATTGGCGGAAAAACCGTCACTATTGAAACAGGCAAATACGCACAATCAACTAACGGTAGTGTTACCGTAAGATGCGGCGATACAATGTTATTTGTACACGCTGTTGTCAGTAAAGAACCAAGAGTAGGGATAGATTTCTTCCCGCTGTTGATTGATTACGAAGAAAGAATGTCTTCAATCGGAAGGATTCCGGGCGGATACAACCGTTCAGAAGGCAAAGCCAGTGACAAAGCTATATTAGTATCACGTTTGATAGACAGACCTATCAGACCGTTGTTCCCTAAAGGATACAGAAACGATATTCAAATCGTTGCACAGTTGTTCAGTTATGACCAACAAAACCAACCTGATACACTTGCAATGTTAGGTGCATCTTGTGCCTTAATGCTATCAGGCGCACCATTTGAAGGTCCTATCGGTGCAGTAAGAGTTTCAAGAGATGAAAACGGAAACTTTATCGCAAACCCTACTCACCAACAAGCAAAACAATCTGATTTAGATATCGTAGTATCAGGTACACATGATTCTGTAATCATGGTAGAAGCAGGATGTAATTTTGTTTCGGAAGACGATATCATGGGTGCGGTTGAATTTGCACAAGGTGAAATCAGAAAACAATGTGATGCACAAGTTGAATTTGCACAAAGATGCGGTGTTGTTAAAGAAGAATTTGTAAACCCTTACGATACTTCCGAAATCAAACAAATCATTGATGAAACAGCACACGATATGATTTTTGATGCTTATCACAACTTTGACAGAGAATACAGACAAAACAAACTTGAAGAAGCAAAAACTCTTGTTAAAGAAAAAATAGATGCACTTCCTGAAGACCATGCAATCAAAACAATGATGGAAGAAACAGGAATTGATTTTGTTGCGGAAGAATTCAAAGCCGCAGAAAAGAAAATTATGCGTGCAATGATTCTTGATGAAGGTGTAAGAGCAGACGGAAGAAAGTATAACGAAGTTCGTCCTATCTGGTGTGAAGTAGGGGTTATCCCGAGAGCGCACGGTTCTGCCGTATTCACAAGAGGGCAAACACAAATCCTTTCTGTTGCAACTCTTGCAGGTCCGAGTATGAAACAAGAGCTTGACGGTGTTGACCCTCAAACAGAAAAATCATATATGCACAAATACATCTTCCCGGGATTCTCGGTAGGTGAAGTAAAACCTCTTAGAGGTCCGGGCAGACGTGAAGTAGGACACGGAAACCTTGCAGAAAGAGCAAACATTCCTGCACTTCCTTCACAAGAAGAATTCGGTTACACAATCAGAGTTACCTCAGACGTATTGGAATCAAACGGTTCAACATCTATGGGTTCAACTTGCGGTTCATCAATGGCATTGATGAATGCGGGTGTTCCTGTTAAATGTATGATTGGCGGGGTTGCAATGGGTATGATAACCGAAGAAGGTAAAGAACCTGTTGTATTAACGGATATTCAAGGTATTGAAGACTTCCTTGGAGATATGGATTTCAAAGTAACAGGTAACGATACGGGTATTACTGCACTTCAAATGGATATGAAGGCTAAAGGTATTGCAAACGATACACTAAGACGTGCATTACAACAAGCAAAAGAAGGCAGACTCCATATCTTAGGCGAAATGAGAAAAGCTATCACCGAACCGGGACCTATGTCACCGTTTGCACCAAGCATTTCTACAATGACTATTCCGACAGAAGATATCGGAACAGTTATCGGGCCGGGCGGTAAACAAATCAGAGCTATCATTGACGCATCAGGTGCTGAAATTGATATTCAAGATTCAGGTGTGGTAACAATCACATCTAACGATCAAGAAGGCGCAGAAATTGCTAAGAAAATGATTAGAGATTTAACTTTCAAACCTGAAGTCGGAATGGTTCTGAAAGGCAAAGTTGTAAGAATTATACCTATCGGTGCATTCGTTGAATTAGGCGGCGGTAAAGATGGTATGGTTCATATCTCTCAAATTTGTCAGGAAAGAATCGAAACAATCGAACCGCACGTTAACGTAGGTGACGAAGTTGTTGTTAAGATTATCAAAATCGACGAAAAAGGCAGAGTAAACTTAACAATAAAAGGTGTTTCAGAAGAAGAAAAAGCACAATTTGCACAACCTGCTTTAGTGTAGCCGGTATAAATTCAGATTAGATATTACACAAGGATGACCTAAAAGTCATCCTTGTGTGGTTTTAATATTGTTCCTAATAATTTTGCAATATACGTCTTTTACATATCGTAACTATTACTTGTAACTAAATTTTGTTTATAATAGAATAGCTGTGTTGACTGTCGGAGTACGCTTCAATGGAAGAATCCAATTAGGAGCAACAATTAATCCGATAAGAACGAGTAGAAGGTGCCGAAAAGGTCGGGCTGAGTATGTTACCGAAACCGCTTGGCTACCGCAAGAGAAAAGGAATAAATATGAACACAGATCCAATAGCAGATATGCTAACAAGAATCAGAAACGCTAACATGGCTAATCATGAAACAGTTTCTATGCCACTTTCTAAATTAAAACTTTCTTTGGCAGAATTGTTAAAATCAGAAGGGTTCATTCTTGGTTACTCTGTTAACGAAGAAGGTAAGTTCAAATCATTGGTTATTGAACTGAAATATGACGAAAGCGGAAAACCTGTTATCACTAACCTTCAAAGAGTTTCTAAACCTGGTTTGAGAACATACTGCAAGGCTAAAAACTTACCTCAAGTATTTGGCGGTTTAGGTATTGCAATCGTTTCTACAAGCAAAGGTTTATTAACAGACAGAAAAGCTCGCAAAGAAAATCTTGGCGGCGAAATTCTTTGTAACGTATGGTAGCGGATTGCGAGCGGAGGCTGAAGCGTTTCGCGAAGGCGAAATGCGTAACGCCGTTCAACGCGAGCAACCAAGCCGATAAAAAAGTTAATACAAAATAGCGGTGCAATTGGCAGAAAAGCCGCTTAGAATAAAAAGGAGAAAAATATGTCACGTATTGGTAAAAAACCTATCGAAATTCCTTCAGGTGTTGAAGCTAAATTAGATGGACAAACAATTACAGTAAAAGGACCTAAAGGGACTGAAACTGTTACGGTAAGAGATGAAATTAAAATTTCTATCGCTGATAATAATATCGTTTTAGAACCTACTAATGACGAAAGAAAGACTAATGCTTTGCATGGACTTTCAAGAACATTGGTTGCAAACGCTGTTGAAGGTGTTAGCAAAGGGTTCGAAAAAAAATTAGAAATTCAAGGTGTTGGTTACCGTGCTAACATGGAAGGTACAAAATTGAACATGGCATTAGGGTATTCTCACCCTGTTGTTATTGAACCTCCTCAAGGTATTACAATCACCGTTGAGAAAAACGTTAATATTACCGTAAGCGGTTCCAATAAACAAATGGTTGGTGATGTTGCTGCTGCTATCAGAAGCAAAAGACCTCCGGAAGTTTATAAAGGAAAAGGTGTTCGCTATGAAGGTGAATACATTAGACGTAAAGCAGGTAAAGCAGGTAAGAAATAGTGCGACACTTGTCGTTCTGTTACGACTAATTGCCGGTTTGACTCATGGCTGCAAGTTGGTACTATATCTACCGATTTTTATAGTCAAACCCGCTGAACACTTAAAGTGTGTGTTAAGCACACAAATAATTAGACAAAACAAGCCCGCATAAACCCTTAGCAAGTAGTTAAGAAGGTTTGGGTTAAGGAGAAATAAAAATGATTAAACAAGAAACAAGAAAACCTAGAGTTCAAAAAAGACACAGAGCTATCAGATTGAATATTTCAGGTGATGCTGAATATCCAAGATTAGCAGTATACAGAAGTACAAAACATATTTATGCTCAAGTAATTGATGATGTTAAACATGTAACATTGGCTTCTGCATCTTCTAATGATAAAGAATTGCGTTCAAAATTATCTCACGGTGGTAATATTGAAGCAGCAAAACTTGTCGGAGAAGAAGTTGCTAAAAGAGCTTTGAAAGCAGGTGTTAAAGGTGTTGTATTCGATAGAGGTGGTTTCCTTTATCACGGAAGAGTACAGGCACTTGCTGACGCAGCAAGAGAAGCAGGTCTTGAATTCTAAGTCAATTTAGTTTGAGTGAAAACTCAATAAATGTCTGAAAATTATAGGATGGGTGAAATGAAAAATTTCATCCATCTTACGTTTCTACCCCTTACGGCACTTCGTAATTTGGTGGGCATTGCTTCACTTCTGCCCACCCTATGGCTTGCGTTTTGTAAATATTTGTAACAAGTTTGAACGCAAATGCAATTCTACCCCCCCCTTAATGCTTAATATATATGTGATATATATTAAAAGAGAGGCAGTATAAATATGGGAGTAGATTTTAATGCAGCGTTCAATTAATTGAACACTAACACAACAGGAGAGTCGGCAAGTATATTAGATGCGGACGAAGTTAAGGCGGCTAAGCAGAATTCTGTTTGGACTGTAGCAGAAGGTATGACGGCAGAACAGTTCAAGAGTGCAAACATGCATTGTGCAAGACAGGATACAGACCGTGACGGCACGGTTACCGTAAGAGAACAAAAGGTTCCAATTGCAGAACAATTAAAAAATGTTTGGGAATCTACTATTGCAAGGTTCTTCAAAGATGATATAGAATATGACAATTCAAATGCTGCTAAGGCTCAGCAAGTTACTGCTCAGGCTGAAGCAAGAGCCCAAAATGCACTGAATTATATTGAATATGCAAAGCAAAATAATGTTGATATATTTAAAGATAACGAAGGTACTGGAGTTGATGATATAGATAATGTTCGTGAATATACTGATGAAGATGGAAATGTTCATCAACATTCAGTTCTGGATTCTTCAAGTTCTCTAACAGATGTTCAACAAGATACTACTAATGAAGAACAACAAGTATACATGTTATCAGTTCAAGGGGGAGAAGAATATGTTTTTATGAATGAAAATAAGCTAATAACTTACCAGGAGACCGATGATTTTACTACGAGGTACGAATATAATGAAGAC
>CAMDZX010000103.1 GCA_945910925.1 uncultured bacterium
CACATGTTTCGTGGTGCGTGCATCCGCTAATCGTCGGCTAAAATTTGAAAGGAGTATCAATTTATGGCACTTACTATTAACACAAACATGGCTTCATTATTGGTTCAAAAGAACATGACTGCAGCTACAAACAGTCTTAACACATCTATTGAAAGAATGACAACAGGTTATAAAATTAATGCGGCAAAAGATGATGCTGCAGGGTTCTTCGTATCTAAAACAATGCAAGTTCAATTAAGTTCTACTGCTGTTGCTGAAGATAACTGTGCAATCGGAACAAGCTTGTTAAATACCGCAGAAAGTAATTATGATTTGTTAACAACACACCTTCAACGTATTAGAGATTTGACCGAACAAGCTGCTAACGGTACTTATGGTCAAGATTCTATTGATGCAATTAAATCAGAAATTGAATCCCGTTTGGCAGAAATAGACAGAGTTGCTCATAGTTGTGAATTTAATGGTATTCAATTAATGGATGGTTCTGCCGGTGATATTAATATTCAGTGCGGTATTGACTCAACTGCTAACAGCCAAATAAAACTTGAAGCTGAATTATTCTCCAACTCGGAAGCCAGTGTACTTATGGGTGTCAGTGGTACGGATTTCTTAGCTAAATTTGTAGCAGGCGGTACAGATTATGCATCTGCATTAGATGAAGTTGATGAAGCAATTCAAAAAATTTCAAAACGTCAAACAAAACTCGGGGTATATCAAAACAGATTGGAATCTGCAAGTGATGCATTATCTGTAAAATATGAACAAACTACATCTTCACTATCTACAATAAGAGATGCGGATATTGCAGAAGAATCTTCAGCATTTATTAAGGCTCAAATTTTACAACAAGCATCAGCATCACTATTATCTACAGCAAACCAAACACCTTCAATCGCTTTAAATCTGATATAGAGATAAAGGAAATTATAAGAACAAAGGGACAAAGGTTCTTATACTTAAAGTCTCGCCGGATATTAACTGTCCGGCGTTTCTTTTTGTCTGAAACCTTTATTTGTTGATACAGTTCTGCCAATAGACATAATTTTTGATTTTATACATACTGAACACTTATCAGGAGATTCGTTTATACAGATTTTATTTGGGTATATTTCATAGTTCTTACGATATTCTCCTTCTGTAATATTCGGCATAACAACATTTGCACCGGAATTAAGAGCAATAATTCTACCGTTAGGGTTAATCGTTTCCATTGCAGTTGTTGCTGGGATATTAATATCTTTCATAATTATTCTGCATAATGCCATAACTCTCAATGATAAGTCAAAATTTCTTTTTAAATCGACTTTTTTATCGCCCAAAGGAGTATTCGGATGCGGAATAAACGGGCCTATACCTATCATATCCGCATCTAATTTCTTAAAAAATAAAATATCGTCTGCAAGAGAATCGATTGTTTGATTCGGAAGTCCGACCAGACATCCTGTTCCTGTTTCATATCCGAGTTCTTTGAGATTATATAAACATTCTATTCTGTTTTCAAACGACATATGAGGATGCAATGTTTCATATAAATTCTTATCTGTTGTTTCAATTCTCAAAAGATATCTGTCTGCGCCTGCATCTTTAAAAGCTTTGTAGTCATTATAACTTTTTTCTCCGATGCTGAGGGTCAGAGCAACATCAAACTTTTTTATCCGTTCAATAATATGGCATAACTTGTCTGTTGAGAAATAGGCATCTTCGCCGGATTGAAGAACAACAGTTTGTAAACCAAGCATTTTTCCATGTTGTGCAAACTTAATTATTTCATCTTCTTCAAGTCTATACCGTTTTATTTCATTATTAGAACATCTGAGTCCGCAGTAATAACAAGTTCTTCCGCATATGTTGGAAAACTCAATAAGACCACGCAAGTGAACTTCATCTCCAACATATTTTTTTCTCACCTCATTCGCCTCTTGAAAAAGAGAATCATCAGTTTCCGTCAGACGATTTATAATATCTGCTTTCGTTAACATAATTGAATTATAAAATAAACGGGGATTTTTTACATCCCCATTCACTATTTATATTCTGATAAGAAAGAATTTGCTGTCCTTTTTAGCAAAAACCTTATGTTCTTTATCTTTTTTAAACATTAATATCTCGCCCTTATCCAGGGTAAATTTTTCAGCATCAAAGTGCATTTCTATTTCTCCGTCAAGGACATATACTGCGGCATCAGCAATTGAGGTATGAGTATCAATAATTTCGTCCTTTTGCAATCCTCTTATGGTAAGATTACTTTCTCCATTTTCCATAAGGACTTCTCTATCAAATTTTTCATCCTTTATACTTATTAAATCCTTTGCTTTTAAAACATTGTAGAACATAAACACTCCTTTCTTATTAAAGCTTTGGTACAGTATTTTATTTTTTTGAATACTTAATTACATCCGCCATTGGGGTATAAAGTAATTTTGTTTTATAATCAGAGTATGGAAAAGATTAAGATTATATGTTATGGAGATTCTAACACGTACGGTTTTAGACCGACTGACGGTGGGAGATATTCTAAAAGTATCCGTTGGACAGGAGTTTTTGCAGATTTATTGGGCGATGAATACTCTGTAATAGAAGAAGGATGTAATAATCGTACAGGATTTTTTAAATGTGCAGACGGTTTTATTCAGAGCGGTAAAGAATATTTTCCGACTTGTATTAATAATAATTCGGATTCAGATATATTAATTTTGGCACTAGGAACCAACGATATTCAAAAGTTTTATAATCCGACAGAGCAAATTATAGAGGAAGGTTTGTCTTTTTATGTCGATTATATAAGAGGATTAAACAAGAATATAAAAATAATTCTCATCCCGCCGGTTAAACTTTCAGAAAACATTCTGAACGGTTATTTTGCATTTCAGTTTAATAAAACATCAATTGAACGCTCTGAACGGGTACAAGATCTATATTACAGGTTTGCAAATAATAACGATGTAGAATTGTTTGATATAAACAAATATGTAACCCCCTCAAACATTGACGGATTACATTTTGAGCCTGTTTCTCATCAAATAATTGCTCAGAATCTTGCGAAAATTATTCTAAATAATATAAATGCTTAGCAAAAAATATTATGTTTATACTTTATAAAAGTATGAATATTTTGTCTTTAAATCCATTTATACAAAAACAAGCGACTCCGCAATTTCAGGGAAAGCCAAAACTCCCTAAAGGTAGCGGTTTGAAACAATTAAGTTCTGATGTTGTTGAACTTATGCCTAAGTTGTCGGAGTCACTTCCGCAAAAATTCGAACTTTCTGAAGCAGAAAAATCTTATAATGAAGTTTTAAAACAATTACATACCCTAAATATGAATATACACGCTCAAAAGAGCAACTTGCGGGATTTCTATTCCGCACAAGATAGAATGGATTATCGTGAATTATTAAAGGAAAGACGAAAAGTTCAGACAAAATTGAAACAAATTGCAAAAAAATCAGGTTTACCTCAAGAAGTTTTAGAAATGAATGTAGCAGTAAAAAAGGAATATAACCGCTATGCTCCCAAAATTGCACGAGCAAATTCCATGGAGGAGTTACATGAAGTGGAAAAACTTCTTTCTGAGGTTAATTTATTTGCTCGTTCGGAAGAATTGCTATCCGGGCTAATTTCACAACAGAGAAAAATGTTAAAAAAATAATCTTAATTATTTTTAATTCGCCGGATTGTCTGTCAGCCATTTAATAATGTTTATAAATATTTTCCAATTAAGTATAATGTTTTAAGTTTTGCATCCGAGTACGTTTCCAGCATGTTGTGCAATTCTGCTTTAATATTTTCTGTATCTTTTACGGATTCAAAATCAAACAAATCTTTCATAGAACAATCAAAAAAATTGGATAGATTGACAAGTATTTTTAGACCTATGCCTGTTGATTTCGATATTAAAGGAAAGTAATTTTTAAATCACAGAGGTCCCATGAAGCATTTTTAAGCAAATTTTACACAACAAAAAAGAGGGCTTAAACCCTCTTTAATATTAAATTTGGAGGTAACGTCGCTACACTCGAACTTTTTGTTACAACAATTTATTGACGCTCTATCTGATAAAATTTTTATTTGCGAAATCATGAAATATAAAGAAAATTGTCATGCTGAACTTGTTTCAGCATCTTGCCAACTATAAATTTTTACTTCCAATCCAATGACAAATCTCTAAATTCGGGATTCATTTCTTTAATCAAATTAATTTTCCATTGTCTATGCCAACGTTTTAATTGTTTTTCTCTGTTAATTGCTGATTCAATAGAATCTGTTAATTCATAATAGACTAATTTATCTACGTTGTATTTTTCGGTAAAGCCTTCAACAACTTTATTTTTATGCTCCCAAACTCGTTTTTGCAAGTTGCTTGTTACTCCAATATACAAGGAAGTTTCTGAATAATTTGTCATTATATAAACTGCACAAGTTTTCTTCATAGCCTTATTGTAACATGCATAATTGGTAAGACCCTGAAACAAGTTCAGGGTGACAAAAAGAAAGGAGTAATTTATGACAAAAGAAATCGGACTTATTATCAAAATGCCAACGGAACAGGCTTCACCTGAAGAAATTGAAGAAAGAAAATCGAAACTCAATAACCTGCTTAAAAGGTGGACTTTCGAGGCATTTATAAAAGAAAAAGGAATGGAAGATGTGTTTGAGGGAGTCGAACTCGAAGAGTTAAGTATAGAGGGGTTTTTTGATAAATTATTAAAATATCATTTTAAATAAATAACAACAAAGCCGGTAAAATCAGTAATTTTAGCGGCTTTTATATGTGTTTTTAATTTTAAGTCATAAACTGGAAGAGAGTTGTCGCAACTCGAAATTTTAACGACTCCGAGATTAGAACAATTCTTCCTGAGATTAAAGCTATTTTAAAAGATTAATTACCTTTTAATGCTTGCCAAGCATTTTTAATTCGCTGTGTTATTGATGGTTTTGATACCTTAACAGTTTTAGTCGGTTGAATTTGTTTAGATTGCTTAACAACTGAAGAAGGTCCTGCGCCATATACTATAGCATCACTTCCTGTATATTCTGTTGCTCTATCTAGTATTTTTGTTGAGTCTACTGCCCACTTAAGTTTATCAAATGAATTTGTTGCGTAAGGAAAAGGATAGCATTTTTCTGCGTGTTCTGATAATTTAGAATATGCTTCTCCTGCTTCTTTTGCGGTCGGAAATCTTAAATTTCCATAAATATATATATCTCCACAATCCAAAAGGTCAATACCGTATGCGCCTAATTTATTCCCTTTTAGAGATCTTGGGTGAAGTGGAGCTTCACTGTCAAGTCTAGGATTTGTCTTATGTTTAAATTTATAAAATAAGTCATCACCAATTGCACTAATATTTAAATCAAAATGCTTCGTGTTTTTTAATTCATCCCCTAATTTAGCAACTTCCTCTAATTGTTTGGAATCGAAAGCTTTTTTCAAAGCCTTTGCACCTTTTTCTGTTATTTTTAACGCCTTAAAGTTGGTTGATTGTTGCGATTGATTGATTGATTGTATTCTGTTTACTTGCATCAAATATACTCCTTAATCTTAGTATCACATTATCATAAAACCCGTAAAAAATAAATTTGCTAGTATATTATAACTATTGACATATTGTACTATATATAGTACAATATTGATATGATAGGATATACAATTTCAAATTATGTAGACGATAATGGCAAAGAGCCAATAAAAGATTGGTTGAAATCACTGGATGGAACAACGAGAAAGCGGATTTTGTTGAGATTTGACCGATTAAAAGATGGCAACTTTGGTGATTATAAACAACTTGACGAATATTTATACGAACTTAGGTTTACTTTTGGTTCGGGTTACAGGGTTTACTACACCATAAAAAATAACATTATTGTTTTACTCATAAATGGCGGTGATAAAAAATCGCAAGTAAAAGATATTAAAACTGCAAAAGAAATTATAACTAAATTGAAAGGAATATAAAATGAAGAATATAAAAGATTTTGAATTATCTGGTATGATAGCAAATGAATTAAAAACAGAAGAAGATATTAAAGAATGGTTGTCTTTGAATTTGGAAGAATATTTGCAAGACGGAAATCTTAATGCTTTTGTGCGTTCTTTAGAATATGTAGTTAGAGCAAAAGATAATATTTCTAATCTTTCTCGAAAAACGGGAATTTCAAGGAGTAATTTGTATGCAATATTTAATGGTGAAGTAACTCCTCAGTTTGATACAGTATTAAAAGTGCTAAAAGAACTTGGATATACTTTAAAAGTTGCATAGATTTGATTTTCTCGAACTAGCTAAAACTCAATGGACATAATGAAAGATAGGATAATTTTCATATCCTGTCTTTTAATTTGGACATGAAGAGACTGTCTTGCTCGTTCGCGTTTAACGGGTCTGCGGATTTTCTTTTCACAAGCTTCGCTTGCTCCAAAGAAAACTCCTTCGCCCTCAGCTCACTCGCGCTCAAACTCCAAAAGGAGTTTCTCCCCTCGCTCAATACCAAACTAGAGGCGATAGGTTAATCCTATCGCCTCTAGTTTGGGAAAAAGTTGTCGCAACTCGAAACTTTAACTATTCTGAGATTAAAGAACTTCTTCCTGAAATAAAATTCCTACTGGAAAATAATAACACTAATTAAAGCATGTGTACAAATTAGTTGTTGGATTTGGTTTCTAGGGTAAATTCTTTATACAAAAGTTCGAGAATTGATAAAAAACGC
>CAMDZX010000104.1 GCA_945910925.1 uncultured bacterium
GAACTTATTACGTTTGATAGATTATTAACAGATTCTCTATCGGCAACATAATTTAATGAAGATTTAAGTTCCTCGTTCTTCGCTGACAGATTCAATAACAATTCTTGAGCTTGCTTAAAATCGCCAACAGTTACAAGTTGATTTAAACTGTCGTTAAAATCCGAATTCTTTTTATCAATCATTTGAATTGCGGAAAGAATTGTATTTGAAATTACTTGAATATCCTCAATAGTATTACCGTATCTATCAGCCATATTGGATGCCGCAAGTTTTTCAAAACTTTCTGACAATTCTCTGAAATTGTTGTTAATATTGAGAATTATACTTTCAAATCCGTTATTTATTCTTGTAATATCAAATTTTACATTGGAAATAGTGTTAATAATTTCTTTTTTATCGGTATCATCAGCTCTTAGAGATTCAAGTCTTAGTGTTATTTCTGTAAGAGCATCCTTTTGTGCAACAACTTCTCTAGAAAATACTCCCAAATTTGTGGCAATAACATCAAACAGCTTTTTTACTTCAGATGATTTTAGTGTTTCTTCATCATTTTTTACCAAAGTATTAATGGCAGATTCAACCTCGGTAAACTTAGAAACTATAAAACCGTGTCTTTCTTCGAGATTATTTTTTACTTCGCCGATTAACATTTTTATCAGATCAGTGTCTTCGTCAATATTGAGATTATCAATTTTTGTGTTGATTGCACCCAAAACCTTATCAACTCCTGAAAAACTGAGTACACCTTGTGCTCTCATTGAGTTGATTAAGTTAGTTATTTTTTCAAAATTTTCTCTAATATCTTCAATATTATTAATTTCTGCCATTTCTATATCCCACTTTGTATACACTTTCTCAACAAAATTTTATCATGAACATGCGTCAGATAAAATTATACATACATAAAAATATATATAAGTGTAATATTTCTTAAAAAAATAAAGCTATATTGTTGGTTTATAATACTTTGGATATTTTTTCGTAAATATCATTTTTTGAAACTTCTGTTAATATTGAAAGTATTTTTGAAATATCTTTTGTGCTGTATCCTGCCTTTTTCAGCTTAGAAATTTGAGGTACAATATCCGAATTTTGCTCATTTGATTTATAAACCATACATACGATTTCGCCTTTTATCCCATCTTTATAGTGTTTTATAACATTATCTACCATATCAACTTTTGTTTCTTCAAACAGTTTGGTAAGTTCTCTCGAAAGGGCAATTTTTACATTCCCACGTACTGACTTTATTATTTCCAATGTTTTAAGAAGCCTGTTAGGCGAATCATAAAAAACTAAATTCGCGGAAATATGTTTTTGTAAAACGTCTTCTATTTCATTTTTCCTTCGTGGAATAAATCCTATGAATGTAAATTCTTCATCATCTCTTGGAATCTGAGAAAGGAATGTAGAAACTGCGCATGCTCCGGGTAATGCCGTAAAAGTAATGTTGTTTTTGATTAGTTCTTTAATAAGATAACTGCCCGGATCACATATCATCGGAGTTCCGGCATCAGACACAAGTGCGATTTTTTTTCCTTCCGCAAAAAACTTCATAAATAATTCCAAACGACTTTTTTCATTGTATTTATGGTAAGATATCAGCTTTGTTGAAATATTATAATGATTAAGCAGCTTCTGAGTTACCCGTGAATCTTCACAAGCAATAACGTCAACAAATTTAAGGATTTCTATCGCACGAAAGGTAATATCCTGAATATTTCCTATCGGAGTTGGAACAATGTATAACTGAAATTCTTTCATTGGACTAATAATCCTTACGTCCGCGTGCCGCTAAATACTCTCTTATTGAAACCAGAGCAGATTGTACAATTCTTGTAATACGAGATGGAGAAAGCCCTACTTGTACCGCAATGTCTTTTGCCTGCATATTTCTGTAAAAACGGTACTCTACTACAGTACGTTCTTTTTGAGGTAAAGTTGCAATTGCCTCTTTAATCAGCCTGCTTAATTCTACAATCTCAGCTTTTTCGTCAGGAAGTGCAGACGGGTCTTTGATAAAGTCAAAAGGCGAATCGTTGTCGGTTGCAGAAGCGGCTATTCCGTCAATAGACAAAATCGTTTCATAAACAGCTTCTTTAACCTTTCCTGCAGAGGTTTCGCCTTCTTCTAATTCCTCAGAACCATCAGCTTTTTGTTTCATTGAATACCATTTGTAACGGTGTCTTAATTCGTTTCTGATTGCCCATTTTACGGCTGTACCCATATAGGCATCGTTATATCTTGCAAGTTGTTCTTCCGTTTTATTCTTAATCATTGCTTGCACAGCAATAATACCTATACTCACAAGTTCTTCATACTCAATCATGTGATTAGGTATTCTTCTCTGCTCTATCTTGGCAACTTTTTGGACTATGCTAACATATTGCTTAAGTAAATTTTGGTTCATTTTATATCGATATTTAATTCTTAACTATTGTTTATATTACCCTGTTTTGATTTATTTTTCAAGTTGTAAACAAAAAGTAAAATTTCCGCTACAGCCTTGAATAATTCAGGAGGAATTTGTTGTCCGATTTCAACCATACGGAAAAGCGCTCTGGCAACAGGCGGATTATCTATTACGGGAACATTATTTTCCTCTGCAATTCTTATAATTTCTTGCGCAATCAATTCCGAACCTTTCATTATAACCGTTGGCGAAAGCATAGTTTCTGCATCGTATTTTAATGCACATGCCACATGGGTAGGGTTTCTGACAACAAAATCAGCTTCTGCAACAGCATCCATTGCGCCCTGCTGCAACATTTGCATCCTTCGTTGTCTAAGTGCAGCCTTAACATGCGGGTCACCTTCCTGGTTTTTGTACTCATCTTTAATTTCTTTGAAGGACATTTTTTGGTCTTTCATAAACTTCCAACGAGTGACACCATAATCCGCAGCCGCAATTATCAAAAATGCAATACACGCCTTATAGATAAAATCTACAATTAATTTCCCGAATTCAATCATTACCGCAAAATTGTTGTCTATGGATGCAAGCATAAGTATACTTTCCAAATGGGATGAATAAACTGCCCAACCTACGACACCCAAAATCAAAACTTTAACGATGTTTTTGAATAATTCAAATAAAGTTTTTACAGAAAAAAGGTTCTTAAAATATTTTGACGGGTTTAATTTGTCGAGTTTCGGGATAAGCGGTGCAATAGCTACTAACGGTCCAACCTGCATAAAGTCACCGATAATAGCAACAAATGCGGCAACGAAAAGTATAAGCCCTATAATTGTTACTGTCGGAACAACCGCACTTGTAAAAATATACGTGTACCCGATAGAATCAAGATGCTGATTTGGTATTTGTTCGTACAACGAACGAAAAAGACCGTTAAGCATATTCCACATCAGAGGGGCAATAAGATTAATAAATGAAAAAACAATCAAAAGAGAAACTGCGGTAGAAACATCTTTTGACTTTACTACCTGACCCTCTTTTCTTGCCCGCTCCAATTTCTGGGGGGTGGCGTCATATTGCTTGTCTTCATCACCCATTGTTTAATTCCTGATAGTTTATGAACATTCTATCACAAACTGTTTAAAGAATCTATTAATGTAATAAATTCCGGCAAAGATATATTGACCCATTGAAACTCTTTTACCAAAATGTCATTTTCTGCAATAAGCCCTGCTATATAAAGTGTCATTGCGAGCCTGTGGTCATGATACACTTCGACTTCACACCCGCCCTTTATCTTTTGTTTTCCCGATATGACAAATCCGTCAGGAAGTTCATCAATATCAATTCCCAGTTTCCTGAATTCTGTTACAACTGCAGAAATTCTGTCAGCTTCTTTATTTCTTAAATCTGCGGCATCGGTTATTCTTGTTTCACCTTCTGCTTGTGTCGCAAGAAGCGCAATAACAGGAAGTTCATCTATCAACCTTGGGATATCCCCGCCTTTTATTTCACAAGCTTTAAGAGAGGAGTATTTCACACGAATATCTCCGACAACTTCTCCTGAGACAATCCTTTTATCAAGGATTTCGATATCTCCGTTCATTCTTTCGACAATATCAATAATTCCCGTTCTGGTTTCGTTTAACCCCACATTTTTTATAATTATGTCGGAATTAGGAACAATAAGTGCCGCAACAATAAAGAATGCGGCAGAAGAAATATCTCCCGGAACAAACAAATCTTTTGGTTGCAGTTCTGATTTTTGTATTCTAACGGCATCTTCTAATACCTCAATATTAGCCCCCATATACTCTAACATTATTTCGGTATGATTTCGTGATTTGTAAGGTTCAATCACTGTTGTAACACCTTCAGCGTTCAATCCCGCAAGAAGTATTGAAGATTTTACCTGCGCAGATGCTATCGGAGAATTGTATGTTATTGAATGTAAATTACTGCCTGTTATTTTGAGCGGTGCTTTCCCTTGATTAGAGTCTATTTTTGCACCCATCATTTCAAGCGGAGTAATAATTCTTTTCATCGGACGCTTTGATAAACTTTCATCACCCGAGAGGATTGAATTGAAGTTTTGTCCTGCAAGTATCCCTGAAACCAGGCGCATAGTAGTACCCGAATTTCCGCAATCAAGAATACCGCTTGGATGATTAAAATTTCCTACGGAGTGTATTTTTAAAGTAGTTTTGTCAATAAAATCAATGTCAACTCCTAAACCTTTGAACACATTCACTGTCGAGCAACAATCCGCAGCGTTTAAAAAATTCCTTATTACAGAGTTACCGTTGGCAATTGATGCAAACATAACAGCCCTGTGTGATATTGATTTATCAGCAGGAATTGTTATTTCACCTTTTAAGCCTTTTTTTAAAGAAGAAACACTTATATCCATTATTGTACCAATTTATCCGTTTCGTTAAATATAACCATGTAAAAATCAGGGTGTGTCAAATCCGGATTATCCTTCATAAACTTTTTAACATTAAATTTTTCAATATACTTATCAAGTTTTGCAACAACTTTTGGTCTGTCCTGATTGGCAATTTTAAGTTTATCAATATAAAGTTCAGCCATAAGCTGGACTTCTTCTTCTGTCAGTAAAGGACGACCGCCAATTTTGACTTCGTCAGCTTCAACCTGTTCAAGCCATTTTTTTTCTTGCTTCTTCTGTTGCTGTTCTTTACGCTGCCCGTCAGAATCCGTAGAGGCACCCATTTCGATTGCCTGCTGCTCAACCTGCGCAAGAAAATTGTTGATAAAACTAAACATCACTAACAATAATAATTAATATTCCTAAAAAAGTAAAGAATATTTAATAATTAGGCACAAATATTTTGTTTTTGGTAAAATGATTAAATCTGAGGTTGGGAGATTATGAGAGAACGAATAGCTTTATTTGTTATTTTAGTCGGTCTGACGGCGTTCATATATGTGTTTCAGTACCATGTAAATACATTGTGGGGGTATGTACTGTTACTCTCATTTATGACAATATATGGTATATATTCAACACTTGCATTACAACATAAGAAACGTAAACTAAAAAAACAACCCGTAAAAATTAACGAGGACTTTAAGCCGTTTGTATCAATTATGATTCCGGCACACAACGAAGAAAGTGTTATTGCAAATACTGTCGACAATATTATGCAAATGAGTTATCAACACTTTGAGATGATACTTATTGATGACAGAAGTACTGATAATACTGCAAATGTTCTTAAAAATATAGAGTTAAAATATCCAGATAAGGTAAAGGTTCTTATTCGTCAGCAGGATGCTTTCCCCGGGAAATCTGCCGTCTTGAATGATGCATTGCAACTTGCAACGGGTGAAGCTGTTTTGGTTTTTGATGCGGATGCAACGGTAGAACCTGATTTTCTGAGTAAAATGATACCTTGTCTTGAACCTGCGGATGTGGGTGCTGTTCAAGCTCGTAAAGTTATACGTAACGGGTCTTATAATCTTCTGACAAGATGTCAATACAATGAATACGTTCTTGATACCTATCTGCAAGTCGGACGAGATGCCATCAAAGGTGCGGTTGAATTAAGGGGAAACGGGGAACTTATAAAACGTCAAGCGTTAGAGGATATTGAAGGTTGGAATAATTATACAATTACGGACGACCTTGATATGTCTACAAGACTTCATATAAAAGGATGGGATGTCAGATACTGTCCGTCCGCAGAAGTTTATGAAGAAGGGATTATATATCCTGTTCCTCTGTTCCGTCAACGCAGAAGATGGTTGGAAGGTACAATAAGAAGATATCTTGAGTATTCAAGCGAGGCGATAAGGTCTGCAAAAATGTCTTTACGTGCAAAACTTGATATGATTGCTTATATAACACAATTCATCATGCCTTTGTGGATGATATTGGAAATTGTAATAAGAACATTTAAAGCACTTACGGGTAAGGGTGTTTTGCAGAACGAGCTTGTGTCCTCAGTCGTTATTGCAATAATTACGGCTATCGGATTTTTCATGGCAATAAGATACAGTTTAAGAAGATATGACAACCAAAAACGTATAGATGCCTTTATACAAGCAAGTTATACCGCGGTTTATATGCTTGTTATCTGGTTCCCTATGGTATTGTTTATTTGTGGTAAAATATTATTCTGCAAGAAAGACATGAACTGGGGTAAAACTACTCACGGTCTAGTCATGGAAGAAGAAGCAGGACATCAAAATATTAATAATTTGGAGAAGGAGTTACAAAACACATAATGAATTTAGAAGCA
>CAMDZX010000105.1 GCA_945910925.1 uncultured bacterium
TTCGGATGCGGTGGTGACAGAGATGCGACTAAACGCCCGAAAATGGGTGCAATTGCCGAAAAATTGGCTGATAAAGTTATTGTAACATCTGATAACCCGAGAAGTGAAGACCCTCAGCAAATTATTACGGACATATTAACAGGGTTCAAATCTCTTGACGGAATTACGGTTGAAGCAGATAGAGGAAAAGCAATTGCGCTATTAAAAGAAATCGCATCGGAAGATGATGTTGTCGTTATTGCAGGAAAAGGTCATGAGGACTACCAGATTCTTGCAGATAAAACAATTCATTTTGATGACAGAGAAGAAGCAAGAAAAGTTTTTGGGGTATAAACAATGAAGACCCGCTTACTTGTTGAGCAGCATATTCATGGTGCATTTGGTATTGATTTTAACAAAGCATCCGTTGAGGATATGCTCTATGTTTCAAAAGAACTGTTAAAGTGTGGAATAGGCGGATATTTTCCGACACTTGTTACTGATTCGGTTGAAAATATTACACGTCAGGTGAAAGTTATAAAGGAAGCTGCAAAGCAGACCGGCAATAATTGTGCGGAGATTCTCGGAATACATCTTGAAGGAATTTTTATAAATTCGGAAAAGAAAGGTATTCATAATCCAAAACATTTTTTGCCTCTGACGGTAGACAGTTTTAAAACTATCGAGGACGGCTTCATAAAAATTGTCACACTTGCACCTGAATTGGATGAAGGTTTAATTGAGTATTTACAAACCAAAAATATAAAAATTCAGGCAGGGCATTGTGTTGGCGGGGATTTAAATTCATGCAGCGGAGCTACGCATTTGTTTAACGCTATGAAGGGAATTTCGCATAGGGAAAAATCAACGGCATTATCTGCTCTTATTGATGATAGAGTTTATACAGAGGTCATAGCTGATGGGGTACATCTTAGTGATGATATTCTAAGGCTTATTTTCAAAACAAAACCTTTTAACAGAATTATTTTAATCAGTGATGCTTTGCCAATCACATACAGTAGTTTGAAATCAACCGTATTTGCGGATGAACGGATTTTTTACGACGGACTAAAAGCAACCTCTGCAACGGGTACAATTGCAGGAAGTACAACTTTATTAGATAAAATTGTTAAAATTCTGGGACAAAAAGATTTGTTTACCGTTCAGTTAATAAACAATGTGTATGACTATCATAATTTGGAAATTGACGGAGAACTGGAGTGGGATGATGAATTCAATATTGTTCATATAAGAAAAGGTAATTATTATGCGAAGTGATGCTATAAAAAAGGGGATTGCACGTGCGCCGCATAGAGCGCTTTTGTATTCAACAGGTGTGAGTAAAAAAAACATAGATAAACCATTTATCGGGATTGCAAGTTCATTTACCGATATTGTTCCGGGACATACCGGAATGCGAGATTTGGAACGTCAAATCGAAAAAGGAATACAATCCGCAGGTGGTCAGGCATTTATTTTTGGTACACCTGCCGTGTGTGACGGACTTGCAATGGGACACAAGGGCATGAGATATTC
This sequence comes from uncultured bacterium, assembly GCA_945910925.1. GTDB lineage: Bacteria > Cyanobacteriota > Vampirovibrionia > Gastranaerophilales > Gastranaerophilaceae > UMGS1585. Next base: position 1,516 of record CAMDZX010000105.1, read on the forward strand.
GCTTCCTTCGAGAGATTTGATTGCCGACTGTGTTGAAACAATGGCAGAAGCTCATCAACTGGACGGGCTTGTTTTATTGTCAAACTGTGACAAAATCACGCCTGCAATGCTTATTGCGGCTGTAAGACTAAATATACCTGCGATTATTGTTACTGCGGGTCCAATGCTTGCAGGTGAATGTAATTGTGAAAAAACAAGTTTTATCAAAAGTACGTTTGAAGCTATCGGAAAATACAGAAATAACGAGATAACAGATGAACAGTTACATGAACTAGAAGAAAACGCCTGTCCGACAGCAGGTTCTTGTCAGGGGCTTTATACGGCAAATACTATGGCTTGCTTGACAGAAGTACTTGGAATGAGTCTGCCCGAATGTGCAACAGCACCTGCCGTATCCTCACTCAAAAAAAGAATTGCTTTTGATAGCGGTTATCGTGCGGTAGAATTGGTTAAAGAACAACTTTTACCGCTTGATATAATAACAAAAGACTCATTGAGAAACGCTATTTTGTGTGACTATGCGCTCGGCGGGTCTACTAATTCCTTCCTGCATCTTTTAGCAATCGCACATGCCGGAGGGATTGATTTAAAACTGAGTGACTTTGAGGATTTAACTTCAAAAATTAAACAAATAGTGAAACTTGACCCGACTGCACTTCCTAATATGGTTGATTTTCATAATGCGGGCGGGATAAAAGGTCTATTGCGAGTTTTGGCGGAGAATGTTGAGGATTTTACGGATACAACAGGTGTTACGGGAATTAATATTAAAGAAATTGTCAAAAATACGGCTTATAAACCTGAATTAATCCATAATCCGAGTAATCCGATTACAACCCAACCGGGATTGGGGGTTTTGTACGGGAATATTGCTCAGGAAGGTTGCGTAATAAAGATTTCGGGTGTGGATGAAAGTTGTTATTATTTTGAAGGCTCTGCGAAAGTTTTTGATTCGGAAGAAGCGTCAATGCAGGCTCTTGAAAACGATGAAATAAAAGAAGGTGATGTTATTGTTATCAGGTACGAAGGACCTAAGGGTTCTCCCGGCATGAGAGAAATGCTTGCTCCGACATCACTCCTTGTCGGAAAAGGTTTAGGAACAAAAGCTGCCTTAATTACGGATGGACGCTTTTCAGGGGGGACTCGAGGTATTTGTGTGGGACATATTTGCCCTGAAGCTGCAAGTGGCGGGAATATTGCTCTTATTGAAAACGGTGATAAGGTTGTAATTGATATTCCTAATCGAAAAATTAATCTTCTTGTATCGGATGAGGTTTTGGAAGAACGACGGAAAAAACTGAAACCGTTTGAACTGAAAGTTAAAACAGGCTATCTTGCAAAATACGCAAGATGTGTTCAGGATGCAAGTCACGGTGCGATAATATAAATATTTTAATCTTTTTCCTTTTTGCTTTTTTGCCTAATTTTGTAAAGAAATGTAAATTATATATTTAAAAAAAGCAATTTTGTATATACCAATTACTTTATTAATATATACACAGGGTATAACTAGACAAGGAAAAGGAGAATATAATTATGGCAAGAGTACTTATTTCAATGCCTGAACAATTTTTAGGCGAAATCGACAACGTAGCAGAAAGTGAAAATCGTTCACGCTCAGAACTTATTAGAGAAGCATTAAGAACGTACATTCACAGAAACAAGATTAGAAATACAGCTTATGCAGCTAAAAATGCCGAGATGTTAGAAGCTCTCCTTGATTAGTACAATTGCTATATACAGATGAATGAAAAGCTATGATTTAATCATAGCTTTTTTGTTTATATTTTCATGTAAATTTATATGTTAATTTTTGTAAAAATTTAAATCTCATGTTGGTCATGATTTTGAGAAGTATAGTATAATCCATGGTATCAACTATCCCCAAATCTCCTCCCAAGATTATGAAATACGAGCTGCACAAGCAGCTTTTTATTTTGCTGTTATTAAGGATTGTTGGATGCGTAACAAATTATGCAGAATAATCAATATGTTTTTTATTACTGTTTTTTAAATTCTGCGTTCTTTTTAAGGTGTTTTCAGCATTAGCTTTAACCGCATAATCGGCAGCCGAAGGATCTTTAGGTGCCATTGCCGCTTTTATAACAGTTTTTGCTTGATTAATGGTCTTTTCAAGGAGTGACGGTTCTTTTGTTTTTGGAACTCCGGGAACTTTAATCGGAACAAAACCGCTTACAGGTATTCCTGCGCTATTATTTACGATATGTATACTACCGCCTAACGCACCTGCCGCACTTTTATGTGCAGCCTCATGGGCATATATTTCATTATAGTTTTTAGTAATTAACTTTTGTTTTAGTTGTTTAAGTGTTTTCGTTTGATTGCTGATTGATTTTGTTCCTGATAAACCATTTACCATATATACACACCACCTCTAAAAAGAATACAAATTTATTATAACACTTTTTAAAAAAGTTTAAACCCTAACTTTACTCTAATTTTACAAAATTTTGTATTTCTTTTTAAGATTTATTATCTTATTGTATGAGCATTCTATTTTACTTCTAAAATCAGCATCCTTTTCGGCATACTTAATAACCCCTTCTATGGCTGAAAGACTTATATCATCCGCTTTTCTGTATATGAACATATTTAATCCTGCTTTTATCCCCATTATGCAAGCTTCGTCAGGCGAGTATTGAATTCCTTTCATGACCATATCATCAGAAATTATTATACCTTCATATTTTAGTTGGTTTCTCAGGTAGGAAATAGCGTTTGTGCTTAAAGAGCTTGGAATAATTTCTTCATCAAAACAGGTACAATGCAGATGAGCTGCCATTATCATATCTGTTCCAAATTTTATACATTCCTTAAACGGTTTAATATGAAATTTTTCCATGATATTTAGCGGTAAATTAATTCTCGGCAGTGTTTTGTGACTATCTGCATCCGCATCTCCATGTCCGGGATAGTGCTTTATACAGGGTATTATATCATGTTGTTTGTATATTTCGCTCACTAATTGAGCAGCATGTATAACTTCATCAGAATTGTCCGAGAATGCACGTTCCCCGATAATAGGGTTGTTAGGATTAGTATTAACATCAACAACGGGTGCAAAATTTAAGTTAAATCCTAAATCCTGTAATTCTTTCGCTATATCTGTTGTTTGAGCTGTCAGATATTCATCACCCTTTTGAAACGCAAACCGTGCCGATAATCTTTTCGGACGAATGTTTTCAGTCCTCTCAACCCTTCCGCCTTCTTGGTCTATGGAAAGAAACGGAGTAATAACAGCTTTTGAAAGTATTTGTTGTTTTAACTTTAAAAACCCTTCTAACGAAGTTATATCATCCGAAAAAAATATTACACCGCCAAGACCGTTTTTTAACGGTTCATCAAGTTCTCCTGTTCCAAGTATAAACATTTGATAAATTTTTTTATAATCCATGATTTTATAGTATAATACAATTATGGATTTAAAGAAATTTTTAGCAGGAATATGCGTTTTTGTTTTCTTTATCGCTTTGGTAGGGTTTAATGCCGTATCTGCGAAAAAGTCATCTGTTGTAAAAATGCCTCCTGAAACTATTGAGTCAATGGCTAATCAAGTAGATGCTCTGACACGAAAGGTATACGGTCATGCACTTTTATCACCTGAAGATAACTCAAATCTTGTCGGAATAAAAATTAAACTTGATAATCAAATGTTGAAAGAGCCTGATCCTGAACTTGCACCTTTATATTATAAAGTCGGCTGTATGTACAAGATGCGCGATATGAAGGATGAAGCAACCGAATGTTATCAAACAATTTTGGAAAATTTTGGAGATACTGCATTGGCACCAAAGGCTTATCAGGCGCTTAAAGATATGGGTGTTGATGTCGCCAGATTTGACAGTATAAATCAAAAACCGACAGAGAACTCGGAAGACGAGGAAGAAGAATAGTCCTAAGCGTTTGTATTCAGTTTATTTGCTTCCTTTTTTCCGCTTGCAATCAATCCCGGATCAATGTTTGTTCCTGAAATTAGTCTTCTTAGAACAAACTGAGCCTGTGGCAGAGCAACTGCAAGAAGAACACTGCTTATTGCAACATTTGCAGCAATATTGAAGGATTTAGCTTTAATTGCTTTGTTTGCATACTTTCTGATGCCTTGTTTTGAAGTTTTTGCCTCATTTGCAAACGTTTTCATGTTTTCAGAAAGGTTAAAAAGTTGTTTTGTGTCTACGAATTCTCTCGGGTCACGAATACCGTTATCAAGGAATTTAACTATTTTATTTTTCTTTGCGTATTTAGCAAGCATAGACTTAGGATTATTGTCGATAAAGTCAAGCACCTCTTCTTCTTTATTAGGGAGTTTAAGGGTATTGTTCTTTACCTTAATCAAGAACCTTTTATCAGCCATAATTTTAGGGTCTAACTCCGTATTTATCCCAAACATGAATTTAGTTGCCTTATCCAAACCTTTTTCAATGTATTTTGGTGTTACAAAGTTAAGTACCAGCATGCCTGCCGAATAAAATGCTCTTTCTATCTTTTCGTTTCTGCCTCTGGCAGTTCCGACTCTGCCTGTCGCAAGTCCTATATCCGTTACTGCCATTTTGTCCGTGTGGCTTAGCGTTGCAATTGTTGAGCCTAAACCTTTAAAGCTAGGATTAGAACGTTTTATGGAATTCAATGATGCGAATGTAGTATTCTGCGGTGTTATATTTTGTTTGTTTTCGTTAAGAGTATTTTTAGGTTTAAGTTTGCCGTTTTTAATATCTTTTTCGATAAGATAATTTGTCAGAGCAAAATTTGCTTTTGGAATAACAATTCCCATAACAATCATAGGTAAGATTAGAGCTGCCGCGTATTTTTTGTTTGAAAGTTTAGTATATTTTGCTGAATTTGCTGCAACTTGTTCTAAATCTTTAACTGCATCAGGTGCAACTGTTCTAAACTTTTCAATATTCTTTTGAATATTTTGGATAGGATTTTTGTAGTTTCCGTTTTTATCTTTTTCAAGGAGTTTAAGATTTACTTTTCCGTTTAATCCTGTTTGATTCTTTATAAATTTATTTGCAAACCACTCTACGACAGGAACTCCACCCATCCATACCGCAGTGGTTGTATATTCG
>CAMDZX010000106.1 GCA_945910925.1 uncultured bacterium
CCCTCAGACAATACCCGTCTTGTTACTGTTTCACTAAGTGACTGTAATCAAATAAGAAAATATTGTTCTGACGCAATTTATTAAATTCTAAATCTGCAACTATTCTATGTTGCAGATAGTTATTGGTAAAATTATCTCGGACAGTAGTGCACAAATTCCCGGGAACGGTTTCAAAACTGCATAAAAATATTCAATATTTGATTTACTATACAATACCTTCTCTTACGGCTTTTACTGCGGCTTGAACTCTGTCATTTACACACATTTTTTGTAAAATTGAACAAACATGAGCTTTTGCGGTATGTACACTAACAATAAGTTCTTTTGCGATTTCAGTATTACTTTTACCTGAAACAAGATGTTTCAAAACCTCATATTCACGTTCGGTTAAAGGTACTTGGTTTTCTGATTGCGATTTTGAATTCAAGAGAAACATTTTTTCTTGTTTTGGGAATGAACGCAAAACTTTTTCTGCAATTTCGGCATCAAGCCAACACACTCCGTTTGCGACATCTCTGATAACATCCGCAAGTTTAGTCGGGTCAATATCTTTTAGACAATAAGCGTTTGCGCCGGCACTAAGCACTGCTATAACTTCTTCTTCTCTATCGTGTGAAGTTAAGGCAATTACTTTTGTTATTTTATTTGTTTCTCGAAGTTTTATAATTGCTTCAATACCGTTCATGCCGGGTAAACCCAAATCCATTAATACAACGTCAGGTTGTGTTTGTTCTATCATTTTGAGCCCGTTTATTGCATCTTCGCTTTCTCCAACAACGGATATATCTTCATTTTCATTCAAAGCACATCTCAAACCTACACGTGTAAGTTTAAAATCCTCTATTATAACTACTTTTATTTCGCGTGTCTTAATCATGTTTTTCTCCTTCTTTTGAGCTCATGATTATTAAATTATAGTCAAAGAGGTTAGTATATTACCCAAATAGGTATATTTTTGCAGGTAGGATGTGAAAATTAATATATATCAGTATATATTTACCTGCTGATAACTGTTATATTTAAATTTTAAGGTTATAAACTTTCAAGCATATGATTTATAGTTTAAAAAACATATATTAATAACATTTCTTAATCATTTTTTTCGTTTTCATTGACCGAGTATTATGCTTTGAATACAATTTACATGAGGAAATGAAGTGAATATCTTCAGCTGTGCCGCAGCCGTAATAGCCGGAATACTCAAGATTTAGTCGGAGTCTCGAAGCAAGATACCGGCACGAGTCAATCTCAGCAGGATATGAAGGAAGGATATTGTGTCTCTAGCAATTGCAGCAGTTCAAGCATCAGGAGTACGTCCGGGGTTATGCCCGCACGGGCTTCCGCCGGGTGCGTGTCCCATCTGCTCGGGTGGAATGGGCGGTAATAAGGTTATTACTGCGGATTTCTCTGCAAAACCGGGAGAGATGAGCTGGAATGAGTGTGCCGCAATCGGAGCGTTTTTGAAATCCATTCAAAATGCAAGACTCGCAAGGGAAGCAGACTATCAAAATCAGATAATTGCAATGGCACAATTTCAGAACAACATGTCCAAGATGGCACAGAACCTTCAAACATTTATACAAAATATGAGTCAATCAGGATTAACAAGACCGCTGGCTGTTGTTGCCCAAAGTATACTTCTGCCGGTAGTTAATTTTATGAAGGATTTACCTGTAAACTTTCTACAAATGACCGCCAATGTTGCTCAAAAACTTGCGGATATAACAGACAAACTTACTGCAATATACGGAGAATTGAAAGCTGCTATGGACAAAAAAATCTCTGACTTTGCAAAAAAAGTTAAAAAGAAAATACTTTCGTTATTTGAGATATTTAATGTTGAAAACGAAGGTTCGGATGACGAAAGAATTGAAGATTATCAAAAACATTTGAATAAACTGAGAAACTTTTTAGAAAAAATAACCAACAGACCAACAAAATATAAGGAATTAAATAGTGAATATTAATCAAGATTTAGAATCACAGAGAATCCACAGAAATCAGACCAGAACACAAATCAGAACATCAAATCAAGTGAAAGAAGGGGTACTTGTTAATTCTAACGTACCGTTAAGTGATTCATATAACTCAATGTTAATAGGTGATAATGTAGAACTCCCGAATAAACTTTATGAAAAAAACACAAAACGTGAAAAAGGTATTTTACCGATATGCGGAATAACGACAGGCTTTATGGGTATGGTTGCAGGGGCAACCGCTTTATACGCCAAATCCGCAAAAGATGTTATTGATGTAGATTTAGCGAAAAAGCTTTCTTCTATGACAAGAAATGTTTGTGTAAATAAAGAGATTGATCAGGCGATTTATCGACTTGTAGCCTCTCCGAGTGTCAAAGCTACAAAAGCAATGCTTGGAGTTGCGGCGCTTTCCTCAATGGGATTTATGGGAAAAACTTTCTGCGACGGGTTCAGAGATGTATGGGTAAAGAAAAAAGAGGCTGATATTCATAAAAACCTTCAAGAAAATCTTATTGCTGTTGAAACCCAATCTTTTGCGGGGAAACTTCAAATAAACAGAAACCTTCTTGCAGAAAAAGCAAAAGAGTTTTCAAAAGCATTGACCGAAAAACCTGAGCCTATGGAAAATTTTAAGCGAAGGAGTATAAGTTTTAAGGGTACATCAAACGATAACGAAGCTAAAAAGAAAAACGGTATAGCCAAGACTCTCGGGTATTTTGCTCTTGGTGCAGCATCGCTTGGTGCAATAATAGGCTTTGGATATATGTCCGTAAAAAATATTCGTAATAGTGTTCAATCAATGAAACGGGGACGTGAAAAAGTCAAAGAAACGATTAATACATTAGCAGAACAAATGAAAGAACATTCTCCTGAAAGGCTTGGAGAAGAAGGACATAAAACTGCAAAAGAAATCAACAGTAACAATATCAAAAATCTTCTTGTGTCGATTGATGCAACTCCTGATGAAGTTGCTCAGACCGCAGAAAAACTTCATTGGCATAGTGACGAAGAAAAAAAATCTTTTATTGCAGATACTTTATTTAGTATTAAAAAATCAACAGAAAAAGCAAATAGTGCATTGGGAGGCTCAGGTGAGGACAGAAATACTTTTTATTCTCACGTTAGTGACTATACGGCATTTTTCTATAACTGGTTGATGGATTCTTCGAATAAACAATTTAAGACACTTTTCTTTGGGATAACAGGGGCAACTGCTGCTACTTATCTTGGTAAAACAGCAGGAGAAGCCGTTAAGGATGTTCAGGTGAAAAAATATAATGCAGATACCGAACTTTCGTTGCAAAAACGTCTGGTTTCGACAGAATTAAGAAATTTTAAATCCAAAAAAGAGGCATCAATACAACCGTTGTGTGATGAGTTTTACAAACAACGTCAAAACGGTAAATCGGAAGAAGATTTAAAAGTTATGGCAGACAGTATTTTAACCGAAATCAAAAACGGCCCGCCGTATGTATATAGTTAGTAATTTAAGAAAAAGAAAGATAAAATGTATTCTGCTGTATTTCAAACATTTAAACAAAAGCCATACGAGCAAATCAAACTTCCTGATGCAACGAGGAATTACTCCGTTGTGGACGAAAGAAAAGTGGGTTTCTACGTAAATCAACGTGAAAAAGCTTTACCGCAATTGGAAAAAATTCTTCAAAAATCCAATGATGAAAAAGAAGTTACGGAGACCCTGTATATTATTGATAGAATGATAGATAACGGGGTAAAGGGTGTTGATAAAATGTACCCTGCTTTATCAAGGTTTAATAATTCAAAATCTCCGAACGTACAAACATTCTTGGCGGGAATATACAGAAAAACACAGGTTCCTGATGCTTTTGGTCCTTTGGTATGTATGCTTATACAAAACTCTATCAATCCTCCGACTACTCCGCAGTATTTTGACCCCAATGAAGAAATCGGCGGTGCAATATTAAGTTATTTGGCATAAAAATAGGATGACTTTTGCCATCCTACTTTTATGTCATACATACTACCTATCAAAATTAGTCTAAATTAAATCTGTCTGTGATATGGATAATTTTGTTAAGGTCTGCGAAGATTTTGTCTCCGGCTGCTTTATATATTGAACCTTTTTTATTGGTTTCGTAAGCTGCAAATGCTATTGGTTGGATATTTTCTCCGATAACAACATCTGTTGCTGACATTCTCATATTATTCATAATTTTTGTTGATTCTTGAGATAATGTCGGATCTATGTAATCTGAAGCGATTGTGTTTTCTTCTTTTTCAGGCATACCGCTTGTATTATCACCGTTGCCGCCGTTGTTATCACCGTTGCCACCGTTGTTGTCACCATTGCCGCCGTTGTTGTCACCATTGCCGCCGTTATTGTCGCCGTTGCCACCGTTGTTGTCACCGTTGCCACCGTTGTTATCGCCATTGCCGCCATTGTTATCGCCTTTCTCAGGGTCTACCGGAGGAAGAACAAGTTCAGGAACAATCACAATCTCATCTACATTGTTAGCACTGCCTTTGATTGCGTCACGGTCATTGTTGAATAGAGTTGCATCAGTCAAGTCGATGTATAGATATTTACCGTTTTCAAATTTTGTTTCGTTTGCGTTTGTTTTGATAATTTTAGCAACACTGAATTTGTTATCTGCAGCGTTTACTATTGCTAATTTATCGCTTGAACAATTTGTAATGTAGATATTATCTGAGTTGTATACTCCGAGAGAATTTGGAGTATTGATATTGTTTAATGTAACAGTATTACCCGTAAAGCTTGTCATTCTTGTATTGAAAGTTTGATTTTCAGCTTTTAAGTTTTTATCTGTTATGAATTGTAATTCATCACCTGCTGAAACTTGATATTTATTGTTAAATTCTTGATTGATATTCAAATCAGAACCTTTTTTAGTGAAAGATAAGGTGTTTTGTGCAAAAGCTTTTAAGATTCCTCCTACGTTAGGGTTTACAAAGTGTAAGTTGTTAGGAGAAGTGAATTCTGCATCTTTTGCAACGTTTAATGTAATGTTACCGTCAATTGCAGTATTTGAAGAAACTACTTTTGAATCGTGTTCCCAATAAGTATGATCGCTAAAGAAACCTTTTACTACAATGGTTGGTAAATCAAATGCTGCATCGCCTTTTATTTCTGAATTTGCAACGTTAATTCCTTTTAATACCGATTTGAAACAAGCGTCACCAAGTTTGCTGTTATTGATAATAACATCACCCCAAGCAACTAAATCGGTTTTTCCTGAAATTTGGCTGTCATTTACTATGATATCACCTAAAAGGTCATTTTTACCTTGTAAAATATCAATTACTTCTTTTAAAGAATCAGGGATATGTACATTTGATTTTACTGATAAATTTCCTTTTACATCAGAATTTACGATTTTTACTGTTTCAACAGGAGAAGATATTAAGACATTTCCTTTGTCTGTAATCAGTTGTAATCCGCCATTTTTTGTTTTGATTGCAGTTGTTGCAACTTGGATTGTGTTTCCGGATGTAAAGTTTGTACCAAATGTTTTATTAGCACTTTCTGCTACAAAGTTTGCGCCGTCGGTTGTTTTCAAAACAACATTTCCTTTGTTTGCAACAAGGTTTGCTTGTGTGATATCAATACCTTTTGCAATTATATTTATGTCGCCTGCTTCAATTGAAGAACCTCTGAATGAATTTGTCCAGTTGCCGTTTTTGAAAACTATAACTGCATTGTTATTTTTGTAGCTTGCGTTGTTAATTTGTTCATCAATGTTATGGAATTTGCTGAGTCCGATACCTGTTAAATCTTTGGTTGTAAGAACTAAGCTTCCTGCGGTTTCAAACTGACCGCCTTGCATAATCATACCGTTCGGGTTAGAAATAATAATTTTACCTTGTTCGCCTGTAACTTTTCCTGCGAATGTGGACATTCCATTAAGAACATTATTCAAAACTACATAATTTCCGTTTGCAAAGTGCAAGGATTGATTGCTACCAACATTTAATTGCCCCCAGTTAATAACTGCATCACCGTTAAAATTTAATGTTGCATTGTTTTTGTCTTTTCCGAAAAGAGGATTTGTAAAACCTGTAAAACCGCCTTGAGAACTTATTATATTAGCCCCTCCTGTGCCGTCTATGCTCGGTTTTAATACTTGACCCGTTGAATTTGCAAATGTTGCTTGTGAAGCAAAAAATGTTACGCATAAAGTGGCTGCAACTGCTTTTCTAAATAATTTTCTCATTTCTTAATCCCTTATAACTTAACTAATTAACTTACAACTTACTTACTTATAAAGTTTCTTAATTAAAAATAATTGACTTATTTTTCATGACGAGTTAATAAAAGTTTACAAATAGAGGATTGGCAAGTTGAAAAATGACGATTTTTCTAACATGCTTGGTTGTCGGAGTTAAGCGTGTCTTTGTGTT
>CAMDZX010000107.1 GCA_945910925.1 uncultured bacterium
GGCCAAAAATCGCACTACAATGGCCTGCAAGATTAGTCCATGGTTTTAATTTTAGAAAGCAATATGTTGATGATCAGGGACGTAAAAAATTTGTAACACAAGACCCTAATTATATTCCGTTTGATTTGTATAAAGGTGATAAAAAGAGTGAAAATCTGGAAGTAATTGGCGATAGAATGGGAATTGCTAAAACACAAAAGGATAGAAATGATGTAGTAAAAGAACAAATGAGAAAAATTTCTGTTCAAAATAATACATTGTGGATGCTGACAGCAGGTCCTGCTACTCCTATTATGACAGCACTGGCTTGTAATGTTCTTGAAAGACCAATAGGAAAATGGGCTGAAAATTATTCAAATAAGAAAGCAAATAAAATTGCCGATGATATAAATACATATCTTAATGGTAATCCTAATCAGGCGGTTTCAGATAGAGTAATCAATAATAAACTTGATAAAGGCTCAGAAAAACGGCTAGAAGCAATTCTCGAAAGCGTAAAAGGCAAAGAAGTTTCATCTCGTGATGTAGATAAAATCTCTGAAATTCTGACGGAAGGTTTAGATACAAAAACTCAAAAAGCGGCACGTAGAGATCTTGAATATATGATGGTGCCTGATAAAACTCTTGTTAATGATAAAACTGTTTCAAGTATAACAAAAGGTCTTACTGAAGTTCTTGATGCTCAATACGGTGAAGGATATACTTCTTCCATACTTGATGTTGATAAGATTAATGAGCATGTTAACAAGTTTATGAAAACCAATGGAAAAACTTCAGGCGGAGTTCTTTCGCCTGAAAAGAGTGAAGAATTAAGACTTTCTATCGGACAGTATATAAGTGACTCATTAGATGCAAATGACTCAATAAGATCTGCGCGTAAAAAGGTTATTAAGTCTAAAGTAAGTGATGCTGTGCAAAAAGGTTTTGAAGAAAATAAAGTTGCGGTTGTAACCGAGGAAATGGCTGCAAATATTTTAAAGGCTGGCAAAGTATTAAGAAAGTACAGAGCTTTTGATGAAACTTTAACTCAGGCAGTTCACTTTAAGGTTGAAAAAGCAGAAGAAACTATAGCTGCAAATAATTGGAATTCAGTTGTTAATACATTTGTTGATGCTCTTGGAATTTCTGATAAGGAACTTGCTGAAGCAAAGAATAGCGAAGAATTAACTGCTCAACTTCTTACAAAAAAATTGGAAGCACTTGCAAAAAATGATGAAAATTATAGGAAAGCAGTTGCAAAAGTTGCAGATAAGATGCTTGAATTTGATACAAAGCTTGATAATCCTCAATCCGGCAGCAAGTCTGTAATGGATATTCTAGTAGACGGTGTAAAGAAGAATTGTGAAAATACAGCAAATGAATTAAACAGTGTAACCGGCACAGAGTCAAAACCATTCTTTAATCTTGCAAATCGCTTTTCAGGTGAAGATATAAACGGTGCAAACGTAGGTTCTATAAAAGAAGCTAAAGTCAGACGTATTAAAAATGTAAGAGTTGGTGGTATTCAGAACGCATATTATAGATTATTACATACAATGGATTTCTTTAAACGTGCAGAAGAATATTCTACAAATAAAAAAGGTTTTTCAGGAAATGAGGCTTTAGACAAAGATATTATTCAAAAAGGTAAGAAAATATTGGTATCATCTCATTCAGGTGATTTTGCAGAAAAATTAGGCACCGCAAATAATTATAAAGAGTACAAAGCTATTATGTGGCATATCTTTGGTGCTGATGGTATGACTGAAGCAACTAAGTCAGCACTAGGCAAAGAAGGTCATCAGGTGTTCTCAAATGGACAAAAAACTTCAATGGCACAAAGAGTAAGGCAATGGAGTACACATATTAAAGATTTAATGGGAACTGCCTTTAATGACTTTAAACCATACCACATTGAAGGAAATCCAATACCGCAAAGCGTTGAGAGTAATGCCGTTGCGCAGTTCTATAAACTGGGCTGTACTCCTGATAATTTGTTACATAATGCATTAAAACAAAAATACAATTCAAATAAATGGATGAGAATTTTTGCTACGGCGGGTGCAGGTCTATTTGCAGGAACAGTTGCGGCGCAGTTTGCATTCGGAAGAAAAGATAATACCATAGAAAAAGCTTAAGCAGGTAGAAAATGACAAATCTTAACAACATTAGTTCAAAAAATTTAATACAACTAAAAATAGACAGCTTAAAAAATAAACAAGAGCAGCAAGTTCCTGCACAACCCAGACAGATAAAATCTGAGTCAGGGTTAATAAACAGTTATCTTGAAAGTCAGGCAAGAATAAACCGTCCTGCAGTTGATTCTACAGCAAGAATTAATGATGTAGGTTCTGCACCTGTTAATTATAAAAATAATATGCGCCAAATGTTTAGAGATAACAACGTTGTTATGATTGGTATTGTACCAAGAATATTTACGGCAAAGGATTTAAATGGGGACGAGATGATAACTAAAGCTGCAGGAGAAAAACCGGGTACATTCTTAAGTGCTATTGACAGGCTTGATGAACTAAAACGTGACGGTTTTAATGCTATCCACCTTCTGCCAATTCATCCGCCGGGAAAAACTAATGCTATGGGAACTGCAGGTTCTTTGTATGCGCCTGAAAAATTCATTACAGATGATGGTAAACATTTAGCAATTGATCCTGTATTAATAGATAAAAATGACCCTAGAACTCCTGATGAACAATTCAAGGCATTTATCAACGAGTGTCACAAACGTGATATAAAGGTTATGCTTGATTTACCTAGCTGTTGTTCTGTTGATATGTTTAATGCTCATCCTGAAATGATGGCAATAGGCAGAAACAATGAAGCTAAAGTTCCTGAAGGTTGGACAGATATCAGAATGTTTAGCCCTTGGGAAGATGAATCAAAGAAAATTCTGAATAAACCGTTACTTGATATGCATAAAAAATATGTTGATGCTTGTATAGATTTAGGTATTGATGGTATTCGTTCAGATGTTGCTCGTGCGAAACCGACAGAGTTTTGGGATATTTTGATACCGTATTCACATTCCAAAGATCCTGAGTTCGCTTGGCTTGGTGAAGCTTATACTTATGAGTGCGCATCTCCGCAACAAAACATGCCTTATGATAGACCTGAAGACTCATTAAGAGCAGGATTTGACTCTATATACGGGCAATATCATATTTTTCACGAAATGAAGGATGCAAAAGAAGTTAAAGACTATGTAATCCAAAATTTGGATATGTCACACAGATTGCCTGTCGGTAAATCGCTTATTGGCTCATTTACAACTCACGATGATGAATCATTGATGATGCGTGGCGGTGAAAACTTCTGTAATATGGTTTCTGTTGTTCAAGCAACATTGCCTATGGTAAATCCTTATTTCTTAGACGGTTTCCAAACAGGTGATAAGTATGAATATCAATATGGTAACAAAGTTGTTAAAGATTGTGATACCGTTACAATGACACAAGGTGAAAACCCTAAGCCTAAACACTTTATGGAAGTTCACAAGAATAAGATGGATATTTTCAACTTATCAAGACAACCGGGTGGGGATTCCCCTGAAATAAGAAATATAATGACAAGTGCATTAGAGTCAAGAAAATCATTGAGTAATCTTATGCAAAAGGGTTCATTTATTGACCTTGCAAAACGCAAAGATAATGACGATCAGGTACTTGCATTTGCAAGACATTTAGACGGTAAAACGGCACTTGTAGTTGTAAACCTCAACAAAAACAGACGTTCCGCAGCAGAAATAGAAGTTCCGGGAATTAAAGAATCACAAGAAATGAAAAACCTTGTTAAAAACTATGGTGAAAAGAGTTACATTCAAGTAGAAAATAATAAGGTAAAAGTTGATTTAGGACCTTCTCGGGCGCATGTTTATATGATTGATACTCCAAATATTGAAAACGATAGAAAAGGTCATGTTTATGTTCAAAACTTTACAAAAAACATTGACCCTAAAAATCCGCCTTCAGAACCTGATAAAGGAGTACATCTAAGCTTGAAACAGTAAATATTGTACAACATTAAATAAATATCGAATATTAGGATAAAAACAGATGTTTCAATAATAATGAAGCGTCTGTTTCTTTATATTGTATAATAGTAACTTAAAATGTCACATCTCTTAATATTATAACAAAATGTAAATATGAATTTTAATACTCCTCAAACCTTGTCATAATGCCCAATATGATATGATATAATATGATATGATGAGGCAATTCTATATAAATTTTTGTTTTTATATAAGTGTAGGCAAAAATGTAAAAATATTTAGAAAGGTAAGGTGTTAGGCATGGTAATAAAAATTGGAAATTTTAAAAATTCACTACCGGGAAAAGTAGTACCCAAGGATTTAATTGAAAGTTGTAAAAAATTTGAGAATTTAAATCCGATTAAAGAGATACCTGTTTCTCCCAAACTTGTACCCCCAACAGGTCATTCAAACAGCTATTCTTTAAGCACAAAAGACTTTTTAGAATCATTTAAATTAAAAGATTCAGATATAATAAAATCACTGAAGCCATAGGAATACAATGTATAATATATTATTAATATAATAAATAAAGTCCTAAAATTCTCAGGACTTTTATTTTATATTTTTCCTTTTAAATATTCATAAACAGTTTCGGAAACAAATTTTGAAATATCTCCACCGTTTAATAATATTTCTTTTACGGTACTTGATGAAATAAAGTTGTATTCAGGTTTTGTAATCAAAAACACAGTTTTTATATCGGGAGAAAGCTCGCTGTTTGTTTGAGAAAGCTGCATTTCGTATTCAAAATCCGAAACCGCTCTTAATCCTCTCAGTAAGATTTCTGCACCGCATTTTTTTGCATAATTAACAGTTAGTCCTTCAAAGGCATCAACCTCGACATTTGGAAGATGTTTTACGCTTTCTTTGATTAGCTTGATTCTTTCCTCAACCGTCAAAAACGATTTTTTATTGATATTATGAGAAACTGCAATAATTACTTTGCCGAAAATCTTTGAACCTGTTTCCAAAACATCAAGATGCCCTTTTGTAATCGGGTCAAAACTTCCGGGATATATAGCTATTGTCATAAATCCTCCAATGTTTTGTAGTCAGGAATAATAAATTGTTCGTTATTTGCATCTTTTGAAACAAATTTTAAGTAGTAATTTAATGCAGTATCTTTTGAGTTCTCATAAAATTCATTAGAAATTATTGATTTATGTAAATCATTTCTGTCTCCTGGATAATTTCCCAAAACTCTTGCATATTTTGTAATTTCGTCTAAATTAATACCGCCTCCGTATGCTTTTGTTTTTGCATCCGTTCCTGACGGACGTATTTCAATGTATTTATTTTCAAATTCGAGATAAGTTCCGTCGCCTACAAATTTAACGGATTTTAAATCATCAAAGTTTAGATTATCAAATGTGTTATTCAATATTTCACGAACCTTTGATATATCCGTAAGTCCTTCTTTTATGGCAATTGCCAGAGATAAGAAGAATAAATCGTTTTTAGTTCTTAATTTTTCTCCCTCAAGTTTTGCCTGTTTAAGTTTTTCAATATCAGGTTCGGACTCGTTGTAGTAAGCAATGTCTACTCTTGTATCAAACATTGAGGTAATATTATTGTGTTCAAAAACTTCTGTCAGGTATTGTGACATGGTTTTATTCTCTGTTTCAAGTTTTGCAATCAGAGAAGATGCTACAATTATTGCTTCTGTTGCGCTTTTTTCACGCATTGCAATAGCTTCCCTCCCTGTAAGGGATTTAACCATATCTTCAGCACCCATAATCATTCCGCCTGATTCTTCACCCGCAAAAATAAGACGAGGGTTAACACCTAAATCAATTGTGTTGCCAAATACATCATCAACCTTAACACTATCATAAGGTCTGAATTTGAGTTGCAACTCAACCTTCTTCATTATGTTTGCAATTTCTTTGAAGCCGACAGGAACATTTACAACCTGAACATTGTTGTGTCTTGCCCATTCATCCCAAGAAAGTGCGGATGCGGTTGTTTTTATCATAAATCTCGGATGATTTTTCCATTTGTTATGGCTCATTAACTGTTTTGCTCTAAAGTCCATAAGCATTAAGAATGCCTGATTTGCGGTAAATACCGTTAGCACTCTGCCTTCACCGAGTTTTATATAAGAAACTCCTGTTTCGTTTAGTGCAGGTACGTTTCCTTCGCTTTCTATTTGACAAATTGTTAATCGGTCATGGTCAGGGTCAGTAATCAATA
>CAMDZX010000108.1 GCA_945910925.1 uncultured bacterium
TGTTGAGGCGGGAACAAGTGACTTTACCGATTTGGTCGGTCTGACAACGTCTGCTTGGAATGAAGACGGAACGTTGGCTACGACTGCATTAAGAACAGAAAATCAAACATTAGGTGATAACGCGGTTTTATATATAAACGGAACTCAGGTTATTTCGTCTTCTAATGTTGTTACCAGTGATGTTTCACGACTGGATGGTGTTACTCTTAACTTGAAAGCTGTAAGCACGGAAGAAAGCGGAACAACAACTCTGAACGTTGCTCAAGATACTTCAGAAGTAGTTTCTGCTGTTAAAGATGTTGTCGAGCAGTATAATTCTTTGATGGATAAGCTCAATGAACTAACAACATCAGGCGGGGATTTATATGGTGATACAACTCTTAATACTATAAAACGTTCAATGCGTCAGTTGATGACTTCATCAACGGGCAATGGTGATGATTTGTATACAATGCTTAATCAGATAGGTGTTTCTACAGCTTCTGCCGGTGCAGACTTATCTGCAGATACATCAAAATTGACTGTTGATGAGAGTAAATTGAAACAAGCTCTGGAAGAAAATTCTGATGCCGTTAAAAAAGTATTAATGGGAACATCCGCAAATCAGGATGGTATTTTTTCAAAACTTGAAACAGTATTAGACAATTCTCTTGCAAGTAACGGATATTTTTCAACCTCTACAAATACAATTAAGAAAGAAATTACAAATATTAATTCTAAAATAGACAGACAAACAACCTTGATTGCTAATTATAAATCTTCTTTGGAAGCGAAATTCCAAGCAATGGAAGCTACTATATCCTCAATGCAATCTTCATATAGCAATTTGTTGAATTCATAAAAAACAATTTTTATATAAAAACGGCGGAGTTAAAACTCCGCCGTTTTAGTTTAGTTTTGAATTTCAAACTCGCCTCGTGTTTGGATTTCTTCTTTCATTTTTTCAATAAAGTCGTCAACATTAAATGTTCCGATTTGTCCAACTGCACGTTTTCTAACTGCAACCGAGCCGGTTTCCTTCTCTTTATCACCGACAACACAGACATAAGGTACTTTGTGTTGCTGCAACGCCTCTCTGATTTTGTAATTCATACTTTCAGAACGGTCATCAAGCTCTGCTCTTATGCCTGCTGCTCTCATTTTCTTGTAAACTTCTTCCGCATAATCAACATGTTTATCCGTAGATATCGGAACAATTGTTACTTGGTTAGGAGCAAGCCAAAGCGGGAATGCACCTGCATAGTGTTCAATCAGGATGCCATGGAATCTTTCCATTGAACCAAATATAACACGGTGAAGCATTACCGGAGTTTTCATACTTCCGTCTTTATCCTGATACTTGATACCAAAACGTTCAGGGAGGTTGAAGTCCAGTTGTATTGTTGCACATTGCCATGTTCTGCCGATTGCATCTTTAACTTTGAAATCAATTTTAGGCCCGTAGAATGCTCCGTCACCTTCGTTAATATCGTATTTCATGCCACGTTTATCCATAGCTTCTTTCAAGCCTGCTTCCGCTATTTCCCAGTTCTTTAATTCGCCTACGTAACTTTCAGGCCTTGTTGAAAGCTCAACTTCAAAATCCATTTTGAAGATTTTCATTGTATCCGATACAAAATCAATTATTTCGTTGATTTCACCGACCAACTGTTCAGGTGTACAGAATACGTGGGCATCATCCTGTGTAAACCCTTGAACACGGGTTAAACCTGCAAGAGCACCTGATTTTTCTTTTCTGTAAACAGTTCCAAGTTCCGCCATTCTCAATGGTAAAGAACGATATGAATGTCTGTTTGCCTGATAAATCAAAATGTGGAACGGACAGTTCATAGGTTTCACTACAAACTGGTCGTCAGAATCTTCATCTTTTTGAACAAAGAACATGTTTTCTTTGTAATGGTCCATGTGTCCTGAGATTTCCCAAAGTTTTGATTTTGCGATTTGCGGAGTGTTTACGATAACATATCCGCGTTTTCTGTGTTCTGATCTCCAATAATTTTCGATTTCTTCTCTTACCGTTGCAAGATTAGGATGCCACAAAACAAGACCGCCGCCGATTTCTTCTCTTACCGAGAACAAATCAAGTTGTTTGCCGAGTTTTCTGTGGTCACGTTTTTCTGCTTCTTCTAAGAAGGTAAGGTATTCTTGTAAATCTTCTTTATTCCAATATGCGGTTGCATATATTCTTTGAAGCATTTTTTTGTTTTCGTCGCCTCTCCAATATGCACCTGCAACTTTTAATAGTTTTATGGCATTACCCTTTATATAAGATGTGTTCGGAACATGCGGCCCTGCACAAAGGTCATTGAATAATACGTTTCCGTCTTTATCCTTTGTAAGGTATAGTGTCGGATTATCGTTTCTGTGTTCTTCAAGAAGTTCAGCTTTATAGATTTCTCCTTCAGCTTTGAACTCTGCAATTTGTTTATCTACATCTTCAACATTTATTTTTTCAAACGTAAGATTTTGTTTAAGAATTGATTTCATTTCTTCTTCGATTTTTTCCAAATCTTCATGTGAAAACGCATAACCATCCGTTAAATCAAAATCATAGTAAAAGCCGTCTGCAGTAGAAGGTCCGATTGCCAACTTTGCTTGCGGGAACAACTTCTGTACAGCCTGTGCCATAATGTGTGATGCCGAGTGTCTTAAAACAGACAAAGTTTCATTGTTTTTTTCCATAACTATCTTTCTGTCCTTGTGAGAAATCAGCGAAGTTCTAACCGATTTATACTCCCCTTATCCTCGGGGTGGACGCCCCTAACTGTATGGTGATATTTTATCACTTAATAGAATTTTTTAAACCATGTATTTAGAGGGATAAATACAGAAAGTAAATATGTGGGTAGAAGTAGTGTATTTGTTGATTTTTTGCCCAACTGTTTTTCGGTGTTACTTTATATTAATGAATTATAAATAAAAATATACTTGACAGAATACAAAAAGTGTTTAAGGATTGATATAGTTGGATGAAAATTTCTATGTTATATAGAGGAGTATAAATAATGATACAAAGATGTGATTATCTTGTAAAAACAAACAGTACTAAAACAAACGGACAAAAATTAACTTCCGAAGATTTAATTAATGTAGGTTATATGGCCGGCAGATATGGTATTAGT
This sequence comes from uncultured bacterium, assembly GCA_945910925.1. Classification (GTDB taxonomy): domain Bacteria; phylum Cyanobacteriota; class Vampirovibrionia; order Gastranaerophilales; family Gastranaerophilaceae; genus UMGS1585. The sequence goes on from CAMDZX010000108.1 coordinate 3,123, forward strand.
CTTGATGGTAACTTGGAACGTAATATACTACCAAGACAAACTGACAAAGGCACATTGGTTAATATTAATTCGTGTACCGGAAATTTATTTGAAGATAATTTAAATAAAGCCGGAATAAAATTTGATGTATTAGCCTAAACATTAATATAATTGAACTTCATGATAATAAAGGTGTAAAGTTATACATTACCCCATACTTAATGCCTTTTTTTGTCTTTAGGATTGGTTTTCGAAATATTATGGATAAATAATTTATCATGGACAGTTGTATAAAAAGGAGCAGAATTGTTGCATGTGTTGGGGTAGAAACCCAAATTACGTATTTACTCCTTGTATTTACCTCTCCTGAAGATGTTATGTATCCAGTTAGGGAGTTGTTTTGTCTTTTTACGTTCTTTATTTTGAACCTTTAAGAATACTTCACTAAAAGGGATAACAGGCTCCATTCTGTATCCGCAATCTTCTGAGAGTGTTCCTCCCATTGAGAACAGTTCTTCTTGCGGATATCGTCTGCATATTCCGGGTCGGGTTTTATGTATTCTGCATTTGTGGGTTTCGGGATCAAGGTTCATACATTCAAACACAAGTCCGGTTTCGTCTTTATCTATAACTTTTAAATAAGTATAAAACCGATGCTGGTATTTTAAATTCTCAAACTCTTTTTCTTCCTGAATAATTCCTTTTGCATGTTTGACATATATTTTTTTACAACACCTACCGCAACCCAGACATTGACCTGTTCTGTAATATTTTCTCCTCAAGATTTTAGAATAAAAAAATTTTTTGAATTTATTTAACATTTGCTATCTTCGATTTCGCCAGTTTGTATACGTCTGATTTTGGATTTGTAAGTGCCATAACCTCTGTAAAATATTTGTTTGCACTTTTTTGTTCACCTTGCAAAAGTAATTCATTACCCTTTGCAAGAAATCTTTGTGTAACAATTGATTCAGGGTTAACAAACCCTCTTAGCTTTTGAATATTTTCGTCATAATCGGTTTCGTGTTGTTTATCAAGTATTACACAGTTTTCGTATTCAATAAGTGATTTGTAATACTCATTATTGTTATAATACTGTTTTGCCATTTCACGTGTAATATCTGTTGCAGAGCTGTCAAGTTGTTTTCTTAATTCTGCTGTTTTTCTTGTTATATCAAGGTACTCTCTTTGGTTTGACAGAGTATATTTAATGTATCTGTTATAAAAACAGTATGCTAACCTGTAATCGTTCGTTTTTTCGTAAGAGTCCGCAATTTTGAAATAAATTTCTTTATCGGCAGAAGAATTTTCTCTCAATGCCATCTCATAAAAAACAACTGCATCAGCGTAATTTTTCCAATCGTAATACAAATTGGCAAGTCCTACAGAATACTCAGGTATAATAGGATATTTTTTTAGTGCGTTTTTGTAATTAATTTCTGCATTAATTCCGTCTTTTGCCGCCCGATTTTTCTGCGCCAGGATATAATACTCATTTGCAGCTTTATATAGTGTGTTCATATTCTTATGTAAAGTTTGATATTGTGAAGAGGTTTTGTTTTGGGCGTATTTCAGATACTTTTGGTTATAATACATTGATTCATATGTCATACCCTTTGCGTAATAAGCAATAGCAAGGTTTTGGCATACGTGTTCATCTGTCGGGGTGATGCTTCTTGCAATACTCCAATTTTCTATGGCACTTTTTGCATCAAGTTTTCTGAAATAACAATTCCCGAGATACGAATATGCAGTAGAATTATTTATATCCAAATTTACGGCTTGCGAAAGATACTCAATTGCTTTATCGTAATCATTTTTCTTGTAATAACAAAGCCCCACATCAAAATAAAGTCTTGCTGAGGCACTTGTTTTTAGTAATCCGAGATACAGTTTTAATGCCGAATCATAACTACCATTACTGAAATGCTTTTTTGCCGCATCAATAACAGATTTTTCTATATCCGAATTATCTTCTACACTATATCCAACTACTTCTGCCATACCGCAGTATTATAACACATTTATCACTCTAAGTCATTAAGCAACGATTTGTTATTCACAAGAGCCTCAATTGCGCTATCCTCAAAAACATCTATAACCCCTTTTGAGAAAAGTTCTTCAACCATTTCGTTATGAGAAGTATTTTCAAGGTCAGAGGTTGCAAGTTCGGTAAACTTCTTAACATCCAGTTCACGTTCGTACATCTTGATTGCTCTGTTTGAAATATCTGATGAATCAATCAAAAAATTACTATTGTCAATAGGGTTTGTATGATTTTTACCCGCACCCGTTCCCAGAATTCTGTTCAAAGAATCCTGTCTGACAAGTTGTGAATTTAAGCCTATGTTATTTGAATTATTGTCAATGTTGTTTAACATTGCCCTAATCCTCCCTTGCTATGAAGTAAACCTTATACCTCTGCAATGATATTATCCTCTACAAAGTTAAACTTGTCATCATACGTTTAGAGGAGGAGATTATATATTTTTGCAATCAATTAAATAGTCGTAGATAGAGATGGTGCTATTTGGATAAATTTTCTGATAAGGTTTGTATCCCATTGTTTGCCTGCGCCCTCTTGAAGAATATTGCAAGCTACATCAAGACTCAAGCCTTTTCTGTACGGTCTGTCACTAATCAATGCGTGGAAAGCATCCGCAACAGCAACAATTTTTGCGGCAAGCGGAATTTCATCACCCTTCAAACGGTTAGGATAACCCGTTCCGTCAATATGTTCGTGGTGGTATTTAACAATAGGAATCAAATCCCTTAATGCTTCATTAGGCATCAAAACTTTTTCGGCACCGATAACAGGGTGCTGCTTCATAATTGCCCATTCATCATCCGATAACCTGTCAGGTTTTTTGAGAATATGTTCAGGGATTCCGATTTTGCCGACATCGTGCAACAGCGCACCAAGAGTAATTCTTTCAACTTCGTTTTCAGGAAGATTAATCGCCCTTGCCAATGCTTCTGAATAACGTGAAACTGATGTCGAGTGACCTTTTGTATACGGATCTTTTGATCCAGCAGAAGGACGGAAGCTTCTGTAATGTAGAGATT
>CAMDZX010000109.1 GCA_945910925.1 uncultured bacterium
TCCTTCCAGATTAGATGATGCCGTACGAACAGCATTAAGTGCTGAAGATGAGTTTTTCGATACTGAAAAGTTTAATACTTTCTTTAATATAATGGGACAAGTCAGACGTACAGCACGTTTGAAATCTAAGAGCGAAGCAAAACGTGTTCCGAAATTCCAACGTAAAGTTGCGATTATGGAAGCTATCGAAAAACAAAAAGCACCCGTACAAGTGGAATCTGATTTTAAGGACAAATATCTGTTTACTTCTTTGGAGCAATATCAAACAGATATGTTAAGTGATTTGGATAAGTTAGAAGATATTCCTAATGATTTAAAATCAGATATGCAAAAATCAATTAAGGATAATAATTTTGATATGAGAAAAACGTATTCCGATTATTATTCATTGCTTAATGAATGTAAAACATTGGATGATGTAAAAATGTTTTATCCTGAGTTAGAATACCCTAAAGAAAAACCTGTTTATCAAAAAAGTGCATCATATAGAACTCTTAGTAACCGTCTCGCAGAAGAAGATTTTGATGGCATAGTTATTGATGTACTTAAAAAATCATATATTGATATGAAACCAAAAGATAAAATTTTTGTACACCTTGAACATAGTACCCCAACAAATTATAGATGTTTGGATAAGGCGGGATATAAATTCAGTTATCCTTCAAAGGAAACATTACAATTCTTGGATAAGGCAGATAAATTGAATACAAGGTTTGCAGACATGCCGGATTTAGACGAAGAAAATATAAAACAACTGGCAAATAAACACGCAATCAGAACAAGTAAAACTTGGCAAGAATATCACGATATGACCAATTCTTTCTGGATGCCTGTAAGACTTATTAAGCATAAACGTTTGCATCCGGATAATAGTGAATATAGTACTGATAAACTTGTAAATACTTATTTGCTTCAATTGTATAAGCAAAATAAAGATGCAGATTATCCTGCAAATCCTTTGGCATTCTCTGATGAAGAAAAATATATTTCAAAACCAGAAATAAGACTTATTAATGGAATCTATATGAACAGATACAAAAAAGCGGATGAAGAAGTTAATAATCCTGACTTTGTTGAGTTCTCAAACAAGTTTGATAAAGACGCAATCGGAAAATCAATCGAGGGTCTTGAAGATAAATATACAAAAACATTCTTCCGCAGATATTGGACAAAGGAAAGAAAAAATAACCTGAAATCAGAGTTACAAAATGCAAATGATTTGATTTATGAAAAAATCCTGCTAAAAGAACAAATAACTCCTAAGCAGGTAACAGACAAAGATGTTCAAGAGTTGATTGAGGAAGATTTATCAATAGATATTCCTCAAGTAGGAGATAGTGGACTCTCAAAATTCAGATATACTGTTGCTAATATCAAGGATAAGGACTTAAAAGAACGTTGTACAACTTGTATATCAAATGAAGAAAATCCTGATTTGGGTTATTTTGAAACAATAAATAAGATTTTACAACAATCTTCTGATGACAATGGAGTACTGAATGAAGATAAAGCGTTTGTTTTGATAAATCTTCGTGATGGGTATCTTGAACATTTGATTAATGACGGAGAAACTTTATCAGAAGATGAATTTGTTTCTCAAAGCCTCGCAGAATATAAAGATGATTCAGGAAAAATCGATTTTGCAAAAGCCAAAAAAGATTTTAAAGCTGAAAATCAGTATTATATGCTTTCTGAACAATTGATGCAAAACGGACAATACGATATTTTATCACTTACGGAAGAAAAATTTTTAACAGCAAAGCCTGATTACAATAGTGCAAACAAAGTTTTGGGAATGTATAATTCTATTCCGGATGATTTTAAAGATAAATTTGTTTCAATGTTCCAAAATAAAACAAAAATCAGACCTGAAATATTATTAAATGATTTGGGAGAATTCACTAAAACTATTTCTTCTTGGAACTATGATAAGCCGGAAATAATCGTAATGGATAAGGATAAAGCTCCTCAGAAGGTTGTAATTCTTCCTGAAGCTAAAGCACAACTTTTTGAAACAACAGGTAAAAATATACCTTTATTTGATAATTACATCAAAAAATGTTATCAGGCGGCTACTCACAGAACAGGAGAACAAAACGGACAGGGAGTTAAAGTTCTTGTCGGTAGTGATTATGATGTTGAACTAAAAATCAAAGGTAGCGGTGGGAACTTGCGTATGTACGGACGTATTGCAACAGAAGAAGATAAAAAACTGTATGAAACCGATGACGGAATAAGCGTTAAGTATGTATTTTATAAGCATGATGACCACTTATAATTTTAGTGATATCATGCAAAAGTAAGCAATTAAAAGTATGAAAAAGAGAGAGTAAGTTATGTATTCCGATAAACAAACAGCAATTATTATACCTGCAAGATATGAATCAAGCAGACTGAGAGGTAAACCGCTTATTGAGGTTGGCGGCAAACCTATTATTCAATGGGTTTTTGAAAAAGCAGTTCAGGCAAACCTTGCTGATAGAGTTATTATTGCTACGGATAATGAACAAATATATGAAACTTCATTGATGTTTGGTGCTGAGGCAGAAATGACTTTGGATACACACAACAGCGGCAGTGACAGAATTGCCGAAGTTGTATCAAGACACCCTGAGATTGCGTACATCGTTAATCTTCAAGGTGATGAACCGATGATTAACCCTGAAACAATTGATTGTGTTATCAGTATGGTAAAAGATGATATTCAGGCGGATATTTCTACAATTGTCAGAGAAATCAAAGATGAAAAAGATATTAATGATCCTAATCTTGTTAAATGTGTGTTTAATAATTTGGGTTACGCTATGTATTTCTCACGTTCTAAAATTCCTTATGAAAGAAATGTCGGACACGCCAAATTTTACGGACATCTTGGGATATACGGATATAAACGTGACGCTTTGTTTAAAATGACAGAGGCAAATCAGGGAAGTTTAGAGCTTGCAGAGAGCTTGGAACAGCTCAGAGCATTGCAAATGGGTATGAAAATTAAGGTTTCGGTTGTTGATGAAACTCCAATCGGAATTGATACATTAGAGGATTTGAATAATTTTAAAACTCAAGTAAAAATGAACACAATATAAAAAAATATTGTGTAAAAAGTGCTTGCAATTTTTGTAAAATTCTATTAATATAAGTTTATATTTATTTAAGAAACTTAAAATTAGTAAACATTTCGTAAACAAAATATAAGGATGGTTAATAATGACTGATAAGGAAGAATTACACGAGTCACAAGGCGAAGCCAATACTGTGCAAAAAATATTGGTTGCAGATGATGAGGCAAGTATCAGAAGGATTTTGGAAACACGTCTGAAAATGGTTGGCTACGAGGTAGTAGTTGCAGAAGACGGTGAAGAAGCTGTAGAAGTTTTCAACAAGACAAATCCTGATTTAGTTGTTTTGGATGTAATGATGCCTAAAATGGATGGTTATGGTGTAACCAGAGAAATCAGAAGAACTTCTGATGTTCCGATAATTATTTTAACAGCTCTTGGAGATGTTTCTGAAAGAATTACGGGACTTGAACTTGGTGCAGATGATTATGTAATTAAACCTTTCAGCCCTAAAGAGCTTGAAGCAAGAGTTAAAGCTGTATTGAGAAGAACAACCAATAAAGAAGTTGTTGTTCCTACGGGTAGTAAAGCTGTTGCTAAGAATGTTATTACAACTGGAAGTATAAAAATTGATACGGCAAGACGTCAAGTTTTCCGTAAGAATGAAAGAATTCGTTTGACCGGTATGGAATTTAGCTTGTTAGAATTGTTGGTAAATAATTCAGGTCAAGCATATTCAAGAAACGAAATTTTGCAACATGTTTGGTCATATCCGGCAGATCATAGAATTGATACAAGGGTTGTTGATGTACACATCTCCAGATTACGTTCTAAACTGGAAACAGACCCTACAAATCCTGAGTTAATATTAACAGCTCGTGGTATCGGATATATGTTCCAAAGAATTAATTAAGGAATTAATAAATATTTTGTAAAAAGAGATTGGTATATTGATATCAATCTCTTTTTTAAATGGTACTTGTACAAAAATATTGATTTGTTATAATTTACATTGTGGGCATGGCGGATATCGTCAAGTGGTCAAGACCTCGGATTGTGGTTCCGATATGCGTGGGTTCGAATCCCACTATCCGCCCCATTTTTTAAAAAGACCCTATATGGGTCTTTTTTATTGTAAATATAACTTGACTTGCAGTTTGAGAAAAAGTGTCAGATAAAATGAGAATTTTTATTGTCGGTTTGGGAAATCCGACCTGCCTGCTATCACTTAGAATGGAAAATTTTAGTGGATTTCCTTAGTGTACATTATCTTTTGGTGCAAAAAATTGCACTCTACAAACTATAATGGTACTGTATAATATTCAGTAAATTAGGTGCAAAAAATTGCACCCTCATTGTGATGGGTAGAATGACAATTGTTCCACACATCCTACGCTCTATATATTTGGACCTTTTAAATATTTATATAATTCCATAACATCTTTATCAAAGACTTGACCATTTGCTAAGCCAGCTCCTACTTCTGCTACAAACTCTAACGGTTGTCCTGCCGCATAACCAGAGACTTTTAGAGCAATATCTTGAACAATTTTTTCCTTCCCCCATTGAGCTATTTTTTCTTCACTATTTAATTCTTGTAACAATTCTGGTGATAAATTAAGACTATGAAGTGAGTGTATGCCTTCATGATTAAAAGCATAGTTTGGATAAGTAACACAAACGCTATCTACTGGGGGTGAGCAATGTACTCCAATTTGTTTCAAATATGACATCTGCTGATCAATACTCATTTTCATAATTTCATCTCTAGTTTTAAATAAACCTAGTTTTTTTAAAGTTAATTGATTATCACTAGCATTCATAATTTTTTCAATAAGAAGAATTGGAGATTTTGATTCCCCAGCTATTGAACCAACTAAGTTAGCATAATAATTCATACTAACTCTATGAAGCATAAATTTATCCAATAATGACCAATTTTTATTATATTCATTAAGGCGAGTTTCAAATATCTCGCTCTTTGCATTGCGTAAGTATGGTGCAATCTTGTAAGCACCACTTTTATCTTTGGTTATCAAACCTTTTTTTATAAAGATATTCAAATCATCGGCAATTGCTTCATCAATATGGTCAAAGTAGTAAGTATTAACATGTAAGGTTCTTGTATTCATAGGTACAAAAGCAACACCCTTTGGGTGGTTGGGAATACTCTCAAATATGATTTCTTTATAAATCGGAGATGTCTTAGGGTTGTATTTATTCATGTGCGATATAGACTGCTTAATCATGCCTATTATAGGAATATCTTGTACTCTTTGCCCTTTTAGTGGAATTCCTAAAATATCTTGAGGTATTGTTTTTGAAAACGTATCTGTAATTATTTGAGGTTTTATGCCAACGTGATTAACAGTACTTACAATATTCGGTGTAGAAACTGTTAAAGTTCCTTTGCCCATTGATTTCATAGCATTTGACAATATCTGTATTGTATTAACCATAAATCTCAATTCCCTATACATAAATAAAGTAAATTATAAGTTTTAAATTGACTAATTGTAACGATATGTATAGGTTTTAATTGGCAATGGTGCAATTTTTTGCACCAAAATGGTTATCTAACTAAGCCAATAATAATTTTATCTTCCTAGCACTAGGAAGTTTTATCCTTTTTCTATCATTGCTAAAATTCAACCCCAGTCGGAGTTTGAGCCATAGCCACGGCATTATTTTAGAAAAAAGGATAAATTTAAGGATAAATAAAGGATAAAAAGGATAATTTTTCTTGAAATGTGGGAAAGGACTAAAATTCAAACGACATCAAAATTATCGCCACATTCCCTCTTTCAAATTTATCCGTCAGGTTATAGTAAACATTGGATTTCAGAGTTCGAGCAATTTTTTAAAAATATGCTAACCTCTAATGGAATTCGAACTTTGTCTCTATAAATTAACATGTAGAAGCAATGTCGTTAGCAATTAGTTTCATAATTTATTATTATGGAACTTTTTTAGTGGGAAAATTATTAAACTAAATGTTAGCAAATAATACTATATTTTTTTATAAGCTTATGAAAAAATAATTTTGTCATATAATATAAGAAAAATTTTGAAAAAGTAACAATTCTAATTCAGATT
>CAMDZX010000110.1 GCA_945910925.1 uncultured bacterium
GTCGCACAAATGGAATATGAAACTGATGGTGCAAGAGCAATTCTAAATTCACTTGGTTAACTATGGCTGACCTATTAAATTCGTAGCAAAGGAAAATAATTTTGTGTTGAATTTATATAATGCCTGTATAGAGTTATTTGTTACATTATTCTTTTGATTTGTAAATAATTATGCGTATTTTAGCAATTTTTTTGATTTAAATGTTTTATTATAAGTATGGAAGGTCAAGTTGGTAATATATTCGAAACTCAGTTTCGTCATACGTCATTAGGAAATCACTATACCTCGAGTACAGTGCCTTCTTCAACTGTTAATACTTCCACATCCGATATTAAGTCAAAAGAGAGCAAACATGTTAATCATATATTAAGGAATTCAGGCATTGCCGCAGGAGTTGGAGTTCTTCTTCTTGCACCTGTTATGATTCTTGCAGGTAGAGGTAAACTGCCAAAACCAATTACAAACTTTTTGAATAAAAAGAGTGCAAATATCAGTAAGAAAATTGCTGAATTGTTAGCAAAACCAACTATGACCAAAGCAGAAATGGTATATCTTAATTCTCTGCAAAAGACTTCAAATACGATTAATTCACTAAAAGGACTTGCATTTAATGTTAGTCCTCTGAAGGATGTTCTGTTTGAAAAAGTATTGAGAAAAATAGGTTTAGGCAAGGTTTGTAACAAAATAACCGGCTTCTTTGAGAAGATGGCAGTTAAAATGACTAATATTGCCTACAAAAAATCAAATAATGCATTTGCGGTTATGAAGGATAGTTTTTCACAAGCAAATAAGAAAATGCTTTCTAATCCGGATAAAGTTGTAGAAATTAAAGGTGTTTCTAAAACTGTTGCAGAGTGGGCAAAGGATGCAGAAACGACATTGCAGGAAATGGATAGTGCGTATGATTATTTCAGAACGCCGTCACTTACAAGACGTTATAAATCATTAGCTAAAAAGTTTCAAGGTCTTGGTTCAAGGGTATTTGAACAGACTTACGGGAATTTAAAAGAATTTTTGACATCTCCTAAAAAATGGACAACATTTATATCGGAAGATATGGTTGCGGCAGATAAACTAAAGTATGGCAGAGGAATATCACACCACAGAAGAATTATAACAAATACTCGTCAGGATTCTGTCGAAAGTATTGAAAAATTGGTTGCAAGTGTAAAATCCGGCATGGATATGACAACTAAAGAGTCTGTTGATATTATTAAACGATTAAATAAGGCAGTAAAATCCTATAAAACAGATGCTGCAAAAGAAGAAGTATTGTCTGAAATTCAAAGTATAATAAAAGAGTCCAAGAAGTATCTGAACGGGACAAATTATGCACCACCGACGGCTGAAAAAATCAGAAAATCTTTAAATGAAATAAAATATATTATAGAATCCGATAAAAACGGTAAAGTGGAAGAACTTTTAGAAATATACTCTCATATATTACCTAAAGATGAATTTAATGCTCTTAAAAAGATTGCTCAAAAATCTGCCTCATCTTTAAAAGATGCAGTCTATACGGAATCAGAAAAATTTGTTGATAAAATGCGTGATTTAAAAGCAGGGTCTGCTTTAACCGATATAGGTACGGGTATACTGCTTCCGATGGGAACAACTGCGGCTGCTATTTCTATGGCAGATACAAAAGAGAAAAAACGTTCTGTTGGTCTTAATTTTGGTATACCACTATTAACAGGTTTGCTTGTTAGTACGTGGGGTACAATAGCAATGTATGCGGCAGGGCCTTCATTGGTTTTGGGGCTTACAACCAGTACGATTACAAACAGGGTATGTTCAGCGCTTGATAAACACTTAAAAGAAAAAGATGCAAAGAAACTTCAAACTATAGCTTAGATATTAAATCAGTAATATCATTTACGGTTTCTTTGTTCATAATATTATAAAAGTTGGACGCTTGATTGTTCCAGAAGTTTTTGACAGCATTTAACGGATTGGAAACGCTTTCGGGGTTAAGATTGAATTCGGAATTTCTTATTGAATTTACGACAGGAGAAAACGCATCAACGGCATCTTCAATTAATGAACTTACGTTAAATTTGTTATCATCACGAATGTTCATATCAGTGTTTACAGGCTCGACATTTTCTATTGCATCTAAGTCCGAAACCATTGAATTGTAGTCAAATCCTTCAATGTTTAATCCCGCAGGAACTCCCAGTTTATCGACGATATTTTGTATGTTTTCTTTTGACTCATCAGTTTTGTCTAATTTGTTATCAAGGATATTTGAGAAGGTATTATCATTGAGGTCAAAACTCTGAATCCCTTTATTGTTCTGAGTTTCTTGTCCCGATAATATAGAATTTATTCCCGTTAAAATAGGATTGCTCATAATAACCTCTCTCAAAGGTATTATGAATTATTTTACGGCATTCAACATCATTTAATCGTATGATTGTAAATATCCGAGTATTTTCATCCCTGATTCGATTTTTTCTTTGGCAAGTTTGTCGTATTTGTTAGTTTCATTTGCCATAGAAAGATATATGAATCCTGAACGAAATTCATCTGTTATTTTTTCAAGCAGTTCATTGTTATTTGAAATCATATATTGTCACTTATGTTTTTTCGTATAATCCGTGAATATTGCAGTAAGAAACGGCTTTTTTGATGTTTTTTACTCCTTCAACCTTCATCTCTACTTTGTCATTCGGATGGAAGAATTTTGTGTATACGTTGTTTTGTTCCGCATCTTCAGCTTGTACCATCATAATATAATGGTTTTCTGTCATCGGATGTTCTGTCATTTGTATCGTGGTACTTTCGTTATCTGTTATGATTTCAGGTGTATGCTTTTCGGTGAGTCCGTTGTCTGAGTTTGAATTTTTTGGCTTTAAAAGCTCCATACTTTCACCGCAGCAAACCAGTTCTCCGACACCCGATACAAGGACTTCGACAATGTTCCCGCATACGTTGCATTTGTATATTTCAAGTTTGTTTGTCATGATATCTCCTTTCATTGAGATTATAAAAATTCAAATCACAAATATCATTGCCGAACAGGGCTATTTATGCTATTCTGTGGGTATGGAAAATATGAAGCTGAATACCCAATACGAGGAAATGGAAGCCAATTATAAGGAAATATTTATCGAGGCTGCGGAAATGATTCGTGCCGCTATTGATAAATTAAAACCTGATTATAGTTGTAAATCCTGCCGTATTAATTGTAATATTCAAAAAGTAGATATTTTTGCGGATTTTCCGGGCGGATGTCCTTATTACAACTGGCAAATGCAGGCTTTGACATACTTGACGACGACTTATGCCGAAAAACTCAAAAAGGCTAAAGATAAAATTCTTGAGGGAAAAGAAAAATGCCAATGCAGTATGTGTGGTGCTTGTTGTAAACTCGCGGTAAGTGAGTTTTCGTATGCTCAATTAAAACAAAAAGCTTTGCGTGGTGATAAGTTTGCGACGATGTTTACGAGCGTATTTGTCCCTTATGAATCGGAAGAAGCTGCACAAGAAGCGGCTCCCGAATATTTTGAACTGTCTAATGAATTGCTTGACCCGAATGAAAGGGTTTATTATTACTATTGCCCGAAACTTACCCCCGATAATAAGTGTTCTGATTATGAAAATCGTCCGTTATTATGCAAGGATTTTCCGATTACGCCGCTTAAACTCTTGCCTTCGACATGCGGGTATCTTCCTTGGAGAAACGGCGCAAATAAACTTGCTATGTCTATCAAAGCAAGAGAAGATATCATAGCGTTTTATAAACAAAAACTGGGTTAATGTCAGATTTTAGAGGGTTACATATACAATGTTTACCTTAAAGTAAGTATTTATTTAGCATATAAGATTTTTTGTACTTTATTTAAACCGCTACAACGCTATATTAGTCAGAGATTTGTTGATTTATGTTAAGGATTGTAACAGTTTTTGTCAACGTTGCAACTCTACCCCCCCTTATACTTAATATATACGTAAGACATATGACATAGAGAGTAAACAAATAAAAAGGCTGTATAATTTTAAGCTTTTTTCTATAAGCGTAAAATTACTTCTTCAAACTTCATACAGTCGCAATATTTTGTTGCCGAGTACTCGGTCATGTGTCTTGCGCTTTCTTTAAATAAAACACAAGAGGAGCATAATATATGGGCGTCAAACCGGTCGAGTACGTAAAAGATAGCAGTACACAAGGATTTGCGGTTGCAGGAGATGAAAAACCTATCAACCAAACTACTGCTAATACAATCCAAAAAGACGTAAATCAAGGTAATACAAAAGACCTTGATAACGCACAGGATAAATATCTTAGTTCGCTGGTTGACGAGGATACAATAGATTACACCGCAGATGAACAAAAGAATGTAGGTAGAAATCAGGTTAAGACAAAGGGCGCGGATAAAATAGGTGCGGGTAGCTCAATTGCATCTTCTGCAACTACAGCCGGAGCTGTTGCAGGAGCTGCTGTCGCAGGCGCAATAGTTCAGGCTTCAACTGTTACAGTAACTCAGACTGGTACAATTGGGGGAACGACTATTGCTGCGGGTACATCATTTGCTACTCAAGTTCCAGCTCAGCAAGTCCAAATTACTACAACAAAAACGCAAGCCGCAGATGGTTTTACACAACTTTTAATGGCGGGAATATTACTTGCTGCAGGTATTGCATCTTCAGTATTAGCATTTACGTTTGACCCAACGTTAAAGGATAAAAAAAGTCAGACAGATGCAGCAGAAGAAACAAATAGTACTCTTCAAGCGTATTATGATACCTTATCAGCAGATATGGATGAAATGGTAAATGAATCAGAACGTTATAAAGAGCTGCTTGACGGTAAAACACAATCGGATGTAGATACGATAACGGAGCTGGGAGCTTTGCAAGCAGAGTTGAATGTATATTTGTCACAAGGTGATACCGAAAAAGCTGCAGAAATCCAAGCAAAAATAGATGAAATAAAAAATGGCGCAAAAGATGACCCTGCAGGTGCTGAACTTGGTGAGATAAAAGAAGGTTTAGAAACATATACAGGTAATTATAATGAAGCAATCGGAGTTGCAGAATCAGGAACTACTGTAGCAGATTTCTTAAAACAAGGAAATGCTCTAAAAATAGTTGCTATGGTGAATTCTACACTTTTAGGTTTATGTAGTCTATACTGTATTGGAGCTGTAATTGGAATGTTTCCAAAGTTAGCACCATTTTTCCCTGATTTATCTGGAAACATCCCTGCAAAGGTTATGATGGGGGCTGCTGGCGCTGCATTTGCAGTAGCTGCAACTAAAATGTCTTTTAGTGCTGCACAAGAGGGTAAAGCCGGAGATGCAGGTAATCAAATGGCAGAATATGTTGCTTCTCTTAACGAAAACATTGAAGCACAAGGTGGATTTACCGAAGAAGTTACCGCCGGTTATGCAGAGGGTGATGCTCAATATACACAGGTTACACAAAAAACTCAAGAGGGTGTTGACAAAGCACTTAAAAACCAACAAAGCAGACTCAATCCTCCTGAGAACAACCCAAATCCAACACCAAATCCGAATCCGACTCCAAGTCCAAATCCGAATCCTGAATCTGAGCCGGAAGAACCTGCGGCATAGCAATCAACTCTTTGTAAAATTAAAACAGAATTTCATATCCTCTCTCAAAACCTTATATTGGAGAGGATTTTAATATTCACTCATTAAACCTATTTGTTACTTGTGTTATAATCTATTTGCAATCAATAATATAAGGACAAACTAATGACAGATATAAAATTCGGAACAGACGGTTGGAGAGCGGTCGTTGGTAAAGATTTTACCGAAGAAAATGTTTCTCGTGTATCAAACGCTATAGCTAAATACGTTTTTGATAATTACGGAATAACTAAAAAAATAATAATAGGTTACGACCCGAGAAATATGGCTGATGTTTTTTCAAAACAATGTGCAGATATTCTAGCCCAAAAAGGGTTTGATGTTTATTATTCAAGCCGTGTTATTCCGACTCCCGTGCTTGCGTTTTGTGCAAAAGACAGAAACTCCAGTGCAATAATGTTCACCGCATCACACAATCCGCCTGAATATCTGGGAATAAAGTTTATCCCTGACTATGCGGGGCCTGCAACTCAGGAAAT
>CAMDZX010000111.1 GCA_945910925.1 uncultured bacterium
GTTATTTTCAAGAGATGATATATTACTGCCATAATCAGATGCAAGTTTTGCGTAATATTGCGTCATTTCTTCATTGGTAACAACACCGTCACCGTTTACATCCATATCCTCGTTATAAAGTGAGTCTCCTTCAAGGGCATAAACGTTACTGTCTTGTGGTGAAGCGGCTGAACTGTTTATGGATTGAACAGGAGCAGTGGATGCCGGTACAGCATTAAGGGCTGATTGCATAATACTTTGATTTAATAACAATGCAGAAATATCCGACACTATCTTTATACTCCTTATATATTTATTATAACATATATTTTTATAACTTCAACTTTTATTTACAAACTTCTTACTTGCAATTAATATCTTTATCTTTCTCAAACGCTTACAATGTGTACATTTAACACTATTTAGTTTTGTAAAAATATTATCCCTGTTGGGGTTCCGAGGATTGAAAACATATAAAAAGTATATTATAATTATAGTGTAAGGAAACAAGACATCAAGATTTAGTACTTGACCTGCAGAGTGTTACGCCCCACACCACTCTCTAATAAAAAAGGTATCTGAGTTACTTCACAACCAACAGGTGATCTAATGGATACCACATTTACACGCCCAAATATTGAAAAACTGCTGTTAATAGGTGTTAATTTGGCTTTACTATATGGGTTACTGTGTGCGCAGAGCGTGTCTGTTCTGGCAGAGAATATCCGTATTGTAAACGGAATAGCCTCGCCGATATTACAGGGTATCCGAAACGAGCTGAGCCTGAGTGCCGAGTTGGAAGCAAAAAATAAGTTAGAGGAATTCAATCAACAAATAAGCCGCAAGTACAGGTATGGAACAATTTGTACATTATCAGACGGATTAAAACATATAAAAATGACAAAATATTATCAAGGTCGGCCTGTAAGATTAAATGTTATAGAAACAGATTTGAATATAAATCCTGAGTTAAAGATTGCACCGGTTATTGCCTCGGACAAACTACAAAGAAAGGCGTCCATTACATCAATGGCACGAAAAAGTAATTCAATTGTCGCAGTAAACGGTGCTTTTTTTAAACCTCAAACAGGATGTCCGTTAGGAACATTAATGATAGACGGGAAAATTTATACAGGTCCTATTCACAACAGAGTTGCAATGGGCTTTGGTGATGACGGTTACGAAATGGGCAGAGTAGAGTTAAACGCATCTCTAAAAAAAGGATTTGATAATATAAAAATAGATAATATTAATCAACCGAGAATGCTCTGCACAAACGTAATTGTCTACACTCCTGATTGGGGTACTTATGCCCCTTGTTCTCCTCAATACGGGATTCAAGTTGCAGTTTCGGGGAATAAAGTTGTTTCATTATCTCCTGCAAGAACTGTTATTCCTGAAGACGGATATGTTCTTGTCGGACCTTCAAGCAAATTGGGAGATATAAAAATTGGGGATAAAGTAAATCTTGATATAAAAACCTCACCGGAATGGAAGAATGTAAAACATATTATAAGTGGAGGGCCGTATCTTGTAAAAGATGGTGATATATTTGTTGATATGACCGCCGAAAAGCTTGCTTGTATTGGCGGAAGAAATCCAAGAACCGCTATCGGGTATACCAAAGATAACCATGTTATTATTGTAACGGCAGACGGCAGAGAAGGGTCTTCAATTGGTTTAACATTAAATGAATTGGCACATTTAATGCAAAGTTTAGGTTGTGTCAATGCAATGAATTTAGACGGAGGCGGCTCAACCGTTATGTATGTAAACGGTAATATCGTTAATAAACCTCCGGTAAAAGGCGGAATCGCACTTTCTAATGCAATAGGAATTTATAGATAGAGGTAGATTAATCGTTTATAGCCGTACAAAGTTTTGCAAAGACAAAAAATATCGGGACTTGTTTCGTCCCGATATTCACAATAAACTATTTATGTTTTTTGTTTTTCATCTGCCTTCTGTACCAGTAGTAAACAGCACGTGCTACTCTGTGGTGACTATGTCTTATCAGACCGTTTTTACTTTCTTCTTCTTCAAGCAGATTGCCGGTAACAACTTTTACTCCTGTCGGTGCCAGATTTTCCATATCAATTACAACAGGATATGACCCGTATTTTGCATAAGTCGGAGAAAGTTCCGTCGGTAAAACATTATTAACAAGCACGGCATCCAGAATATCAGAGCTTCCGGCATGTGAAATTAATGCGTTTACATGGCTTGCTACCGAATAATTATCCGTTTCACCCTTTTGTGTCATAATGTTACATACATAAATCTTTTTAGCATGTGAATCGGCAACTGCGGATGCAATTTCTTTTATTAATAAGTTTGGAATAACACTTGTATAAAGACTTCCCGGCCCCATAATAATTAAATCAGCATCTTTTATCGCATCGAGAACCTCAGGTAATGCTTTGCACTCAGCAGGCTCTGTAAACAGACGTTTAATTTTTCCGCCGGCTTCAGGAATTGCTGATTCGCCGTGTATAATTCTGCCGTCTTCCATTTCTGCTGCAAGCTTCATATTATCCAATGTGGAAGGTAATACCCTACCTCTTATAGATAGTACGTTTGAAGATTCTTTTACGGCTCTAACCATATCTCCCGTAATAGAACAAAGCGCTGTAAGGAAAAGATTACCGAAACTGTGACCTTTTAAGCCTTCACCTATTTTAAATCTGTATTGGAACAATTTTGTAACCAAATCTTCATCATCTGCCAATGCTGCAATACAGTTTCTTATATCACCCGGAGGTAATACTCCGAGTTCCTCTCTTAAACGTCCTGAACTTCCACCGTCATCTCCGACTGTTACAACAGCAGTTATATTATTGGTTATGTTTTTAATGCCTTTTAATAACATAGAAAGCCCCGTACCACCGCCGATTGCAACAATCTTAGGACCTTTATTGAGTTTTTTCCTTCTGTAAAGAGCTTCTAACATTGTTTCTTTTTCTTTACCGTTTCTCAAATCCAACATTGATAAATTCGTTTTTTGCCAGCCTTTAAAGAATAATATTGTACCTGCCATAATTACAACAAGTGCAATAACATTTGCTGATGCGTACGATTTTATGTTATTGAGAAACGCATAAATTTCTCGAGGCTGCGCAAGTATAAGTATCCCCAGAGTTATCAAAACCGATCCGAAGAATATGAGCGCAAACCAACGTTTTACCTCTAAGCCCGGCATTAGCCACGCTGCATCTTTAGGTATTTTCATCATATTTTTTTTCATAATGTTTTTCATATTACACCCATCCTGAAGCTTTTGCTTTACCATAATTTACGGGTTCAGGCTCAATAAGGGCATGAGCTCGTTCCAGAATTTCCAAAGAATTCGGATATTTGTTTGAAAAATGTATTGTATCAATCTCAGCGTATGATTTACCGAGAGCATTGTTATTAATTTGAGATGTGTGCAAAAAGTCCTGCAATCTTTTTATGCAAGCATCAGTATCGGTAATATCAGCCACATTGTAATCTATTTCCAACTCAGGGGAATATACTTTATCAAGAATAATTTCTTGAGCAACAGGAATTTTTACATAATCGCCCACTTTTTGAGTTATATCTCCCGCAGGTCCATAATATGTAAGCCATTGAGAAGTCTTTTGTATTGCACGGGCAAGTACGGTTGCAAATCTAAAATCTTCTCCTGCCCTTCTGTACATCGCACCGTGAGGTCTTACATGCTCAATTTCAAACTTATATGCTTTAGCAAAAGACATTAACGCTCCCAATTGGTACATAACCAAAGCTTCAAGCTCATCATCGGTAAGGTCAATCGGTCTGTATCCAAACCCTTGAATATCGTGATATCCGATATGTGCGCCGATAACAACGTTATATTCTTTTGCAAGCAAAAGAGAATTTTTTATTGTCATAGGGTCACCGGCATGAAATCCGCAAGAAACATTAACTGATGAAACATATTTTAAATAATCGTTCTCATTGTTATTGCGGTATACACCGTAGCCCTGTGCTATATCACAGTTAAAATCTATTGTCTTAACATTTTTTCTTTCCATAAATACCTCAACTATCAATATCAGGTTAATTATACTACAAATAGAGAATTTTATAATATAATAATGACATGGAAATTTACAACGAGTTTAGAAAAATTGATAATGTATCGCTGGCATTGGGTTTTTTTGACGGAGTACACAAAGGACATCAGGTTGTACTTTCCAAGTATAATGAATCAAAACTCGCGGTAATAACATTTAAGAAGCATCCTCTGGAGGTTTTTGGCAAGCCTTGCTTGTATCTTTCAACATTGGAAAAAAGAGCGGATTTAATAGAAAAAACGGGCGCAGATTATCTTTTTGAATTGGACTTTACCGAAGAATTTTCAAAAATAACGGGAGAAGAATACCTTCAAACTCTGATAGAATATTTTCATCCGATATGTATAACCACAGGCTTTAATCATACCTTCGGCTCTGATATGCAGGGTGCAAAATTACTTGAAGAAATGCAGGGAAAATACAATTATAAATATATTCAAATCCCACCGCAAAAATATAATGATGAAATTATAAGTTCTTCATTAATCAGAGAATATATTTGCAAAGGTGATATTTATACGGCCAATTGTATGTTAGGGCATAGATTTTCGGTAAGCGGGAAGGTTATCAAGGGTAATCAACTCGGACGTCAAATAGGATTTCCGACTGCAAATATCCTATATCCTGCAAAAACAGTTAATATCCCGTATGGGGTTTATTGTACGGAGGTTAACGGAATGCGCGCCGTTACAAACTACGGAATAAAACCTACCATAGGGAACTACACTCCTGTTATGGAAACTCATATTATAGGATTTGACAAGAATATATACGGACAGGATATAGAAGTAGAATTTATCAGAAAAATAAGAGATGAAAAGAAGTTTGATTCAATAAATGATTTAAAATTACAAATAATTAAGGATACGGAAGAATGCTCAAAGTAGTTATTATCGGATACGGTGAAATGTTTACGAATATGATTGCGGGAACTCTTGATTCGGGTTCTGCAGTGGTCGGAGTTCTAAGGCACAGTCGTGTTAAAAACATTCCGATTATAAGACGTTTGAAAGAAATATTTAACCCTGACAGAGATTATAATTATGTAAAAAGCTACGGATTGTATGATATTGATGCTCGCAGTGCAAACAGTGAAAAGTTCAGAAAAGAACTTTTGAAATTAAATCCTGACATTTTGCTTGTTGCATCTTGGAGTGAAAAAATCCAAAAATTGACGTATGATATCCCCAAAATTGCTACAATTAATGTGCATCCGTCTTTATTACCGCAGTATAGAGGTCCTAATCCTTACATGCAAACTATATTACATGGTGAAGAAAAATCAGGAGTGACCTTTCACCTGATGGATGAACGGTTTGACACTGGAGCAATATTGGAGCAACGTACGGTTGAAATTTCACCTTCTGATACGGGAAAAGAGTTGAAAGCAAAAACAGTTTTAACCGCAAGAGGTGCTATATGCGAACTTTTGGAAAAACTTTCAGAAGATGTAATTTTTCCTGTTGCGCAAAATGAGAGTAAAGCCTCATATTATTCTACGGATTTTGATAATGAAATACGGTTTAATCAGTCTGCAAACGAAATTTCAGCAAAAATCAGATGCATACATCCTTGGAGTTATACATACTTCTTTCTTGATAAATACGTATTTGTCCCTAACCCGTACAAAATTACGATTATGGAAAATACGACTCCGTGCGATATTATTGGTGGCTTGGTAGAAATTGATGCAAATGATAAAAGTATTACGATTGTATCTGGCGACGGGAAACTGGTAAGACTTGCGGGTCTTAAATTGTACGGTGCAATAAATCAGTTCTTTACAAAACGTGTTCTGACAAAGTTGCAAAAGATTTATGGAAAATAATTAAGTAAATGAGCTAAAAGTCAGGCGATGCCTGACCTACTCACTGAAAGGGGTAAATGTAAAGTTCAGCATGACATGAATAGTTGTATTTATTGGGT